>RFHO01000335.1 GCA_003696385.1 Planctomycetota bacterium
AGGACGCGCCTCCGGGCGACCTGTCGGCAACTTCCGGTCAACGATCGCGGCGGCGTCCCGACCCGATCCATCCTGATCCCGATCGAAGGAGAGCCCAGACGATGCGCGATCACGATGCTCCTCGCAGCTCCACTCCGGCCTTCACCCGACGGGCGTTCTTGAAAGGCTCCAGCGCCGCCATGGCGGCCGGAGCCGTAGCCACGACGCCCGTGCAGCAGGCCGAAGCCGCCCCCAAACGCAAGAACGTCTTCGGCCCCGAACCGGTGAAGATCACGCTGTCCGTCAACGGCCGGAAACACACCGTGACGGTCGAACCGCGTGTGACGCTGTTGGAAGTCCTCCGCAACGACCTGAACCTGACCGGCTGCAAGGAAGTCGACGACAACACGGCCAGCGGAGCCGATACGGTACTGATCGACGGCAAGGCCGTTCTGGCCAGCGCGCGGCTGGCGATCGAATGTCAGGGCAAAGAGATCCAGACGGTCGAATCATTGCGCAACGGCGATCGGGTCGATCCGGTCATCGCCGGCTTCGTCAAGCACGACGCGATGCAGTGCGGATTCTGCACGCCCGGCTTCGTGATGGCCGTCCGCGCGTTTCTCAACAAGCACCCCAACGCAACGTTGGAACAGATCCGCAAAGGGCTGGGCGGCAACATCTGTCGCTGCGGCACCTACGCCGGTATCACCCGCTGCGCCCTCGAACTGGCCCGCCAATGAGCGAAGGAGGTGAATGATGGCTGAACGCGTCGTCGCCTGGAAACCGCGGGACAAAAACACCGTCTTCGGCAAGGAAATCGACCGGATCGACGGCATCGAAAAAGCCTCCGGTTACGCCAAATACACAGCGGATATCAACACACCCGGAACGCTGTACTGCAAACTGCTGACCTGTCCACACGCGCACGCCAAGGTCGTGCATCTGGACGTTTCCCGAGCCGAACGGACCCCGGGCGTTCGAGCCGTGGAAGTGCTCAAACCTGTCGGCTCGGAAATCCAGTGGGACGGCACGATCGTCGCCGTCGTGGCCGCCGACCGCCCGGAGTACGCCGAAGACGGCGTCCGGGCCATCAAGGTCCAGTATGAAGTGCTCGAGCACTTCGTCGACGAAGAAGACCTGCAAACAGCCAAGAAGCTCCAGCGCACCAAGGATCTCGGCGAAAACACCAAGGGTGACGTGGAGGCGGCTCTGAAGCAGGCCAAGGTCGTGCATCGCGGCTACTACGGCATCCACACCATCTCGCACTGCTGCTTGGAAACGCACGGCGCCCATTGTCAATGGCAGGGTGACGACCAGCTCGACGTCCACCTTTCCACGCAAAACGTCTCGGGGACCGCCGGCCAATTCGCCGGCCCGCTGGGTCTAGATGCCGCCAACGTGTCGATCACCTGCCACTACATCGGCGGCGGCTTCGGGTCGAAATTCGCCGCCGACGAATGGGGGCTGGCCTGCGCCCGGCTGGCCAAGAAGACCGGCCGACCCGTGAAGCTGATGCTGGACCGCGCTACCGAACTGAAAATCGCCGGGACGCGCCCCAGCGCCTTCGCCCAGATCACGATCGCCGCCGACGCTTCCGGGCGAGTGATCGCCTGGGACAGCCACCACTGGGGAACCAGCGGCATCGCAGGGGGCACCGTGCGGCTCAGCCAGATCCCCTACATCTTCGACTTCGAAAACCGCCGGCGACGGGCCACAGGACTGGTCACCAACTGCGGGCCCAACCGCGCGTGGCGGGCTCCCAACCACCCGCAGCTGTGTGCTCTGACCGACACTGCCCTGGACGATCTGGCCGCAAAGCTGGGGATGGACAGCTACGACGTGTTCATGAAGAACCTGGACCGGGTGTCCAATGACAAGCAGGACGTGTACCGGGAGGAAATGCGGATCGCCGCTGAGCTGATCGGCTGGAAAGACAAGTGGCATCCGCATGGCAAAGGCGGACGCGGCCCGATCAAACGCGGCTTGGGCATGGCCCTGCACACCTGGGGCGGACGTGCGCACGCGGCGACGTGTCTCGTCCGCGTTCACCCGGACGGCACCGTCGAGTCGCTGGCCGGGTCGCAGGATCTGGGCACGGGCACGCGGACCGTCATCGCCGTCGTGTTGGCCGAGACCTTCGGGTTGGACGTCAAAGACGTGCGGGTGCGGATCGGTGAAAACAAGTACCCGCGTTCCGGCCCCTCCGGCGGCAGCACGACCGTCGGCGGCGTCAGTGGTCCGAATCGTCGCGCCGGCCTGGAAGCGCTGTGGAAGATCTTCGACCTCGTGGCCAAGGAATACGGTGTCGACGCCAACTCACTGGAAGCCCGCGACAAGAAGATCTGGTCCAACGGCAAGGTCGTCTGCAGCTGGAAGGACGCCTGCCGGTTGATCGGTCCGATGCCATTGGAAGTCCAGGGCACCGGCCCCAAGAAAGACGGATTGACCTCCGACGGCGTCGGTGGCGTGCAGATGGCCGACGTGTCCGTCGACAGCGAGACGGGCGTCATCCGGATCAACAAACTGGTATGCGTGCAGGACTGCGGCGCCATCGTCGATCTGAAGACCGCCAAGAGCCAGGTCTACGGCGGCATGATCATGGGCATCGCCTATGCCCTGACCGAAGAGCGGATCATGGACAACGCCACCGGCCGGTTCATCAACGCCGACCTGGAAAACTACAAGCTTCCTCGGATCGGCGACATTGGAGAGCTGGTGGCCGAGATGTACCAGCCGGACAGCGAATACCGGCGCGGAGTCGTGGGACTGGGAGAACCGCCGGTGATCTCTACCGGCGCGGCGATCTCCAACGCGGTCGCCAATGCGCTGGGCGTTCGCGTCAGCGTGCTGCCGATGACCCCGCAGCGCGTGCTGGCCGCTTTGCAAGCCACATCGTGAACGTGCGCGTCGGCTGACGCAGCCACGCCCGGAAACATGCTGGCCGCTTTGACAGGAGCCTGACCATGAGACCGATCGAATACGCCCGACCGGAAACCGTGGGCGAAGCCGTCGAACTGCTCAGTGAACACGACGGAGCCACTGCGGTGCTCGCCGGCGGCACCGACCTGATCTACCTGATGCAGAAAGACGTGCTGGATCCGCCGCCACGACGCCTGGTGGACCTCAAGAACATCCCGGAACTGCAGGACATCCGTCAGCAGGACGATCGATTGGTCATCGGAGCGTGCTGCACGCTCGAGCAAATCGCCGATTCGCCGCTCACCGCCCCGCTGCGGGCGCTGCACGACGTGATCGACGGAATCCGCTCGATCCAGGTGCAGCAGATGGGCACAATCGGTGGCGACCTGTGCCACCTGCCGAACTGCTGGTACTTCCGCAACGGCTACGGCCTGCTGGCTCTGAACGAGGGCCGGTCGCTGGTCGAGAGCGGCGAGAATCGTTACCACGCCATCTTTGGCAATCAGGGGCCCGCAAAGTTCGTCAGTGCGTCGCGATTCGCTCCCGCGCTGATCGCCTGCGGGGCCTCTGTCCGCATCGTCGGCCCGCAGCCCGACCAGCAGGAGACCGTTCCGCTGGAATACTTCTATGTGGCCCCCAAGACGAACCGGCAGGGCGTCACGATTCTGAAGCCCGGTCAGTTCCTCAGCCATGTGATCGTTCCCCTCGCGCGGCCACTGCAGACCGCAACCTACGAAGTCCTGCAGATCGAAGGTCTCGACTGGCCGCTGGCCGCTGCGGCCGCCGCGCTGCACGTCGAAGGCGGCGTCGTCCGTGACGCCCGCATCGTCATGGGTCACGTGGCCCCGGTCCCGTGGATCGCGGACGCCGCCGCACGATTCCTGGTGGGACGATCGATCGATGAAGACTCCGCACAGCGGGCCGGCGAAATGGCCGTCGCCGGAGCGACCCCGCTTTCCCAGAACGCCTACAAGGTTCAGCTTGCACGCACCGCCGTGAAACGCGCCGTGCTGAAGGCCGCCGGTTTGCTCGAGGGAGGTGTCTGACATGCAACGGGAACTGGAAGTGCTCAACTCCGCCCCGCGCTGCCGCAACCTGCTCTCCAAGGGGATGTTCATCAACTACGGACTGCCTCCGGGAGAAGAAGCCGCCGGCGACGGCAACTTCTGGTGCGGCAAGACCCAGACGAACCTGGGCCCGGACGACAAGCTTTGTGACGACGAACACTGCCGTGACGCAACCCGGAGTTGCTACGAACGCTGATGGGTGGAGCGATCCACCCATTCGCGTCCGGCAAATGCTCGGGGGACGGTCCTGGCGGTCGGACAGGCTTCCTCGGCCCCGACGTCCGAGCTGCGGGCGTTGGGCCTGCGCCCGGTCTGCGTACAGGTGCCCCGTGACAGGGCGTACCTATCTGAGCAACGGCGTGAAGAAAGCACGGCCTTGGCGATACCGCGGCCAAGGGGCGCGCCCAAGGTTGCAATCACCGGACGCCACAGTAGCATGAAGTGTGCTATTTGGCGCGCCCTTGGCCGAAACCGGGCACCGCAGACTCCGAATGGTGGCAGGCCAAGTGAAACAGTAAAGCTGCGCAGCTTGGGCAAGCCACGCTTGATCCTCGCCGGATCCGGCCTCCGACGCGTTCGCCCGACCTTGGCCTCCCACCCAACGCTGCTGCAACAACGGCGACGTCCTCTGAGCGCATTCCCGACCAACCCAACCGCGGTCGAAAACCGAGCTACACATGACCGAAGCTCTGGTGTTTTCGATGGGCAAGTATCAGGCGCCCATCCCGGTCGACCGGCTTTACGCGCCGAACCATGTGTGGTTGAAACCGGACGGAGACACGTATCGCGTGGGCTTCACCGCATACTCGGTGCGGCTGCTGAACGATGTTTATTTCCTCGAGTGGGATATCGAGCCGGGGACGTCCGTCCGCGAAAGGCAGGAAATCGGTCAGATCGAAAGCTCCAAGGCGGTGGCATCGTTGTACGCTCCCGCGGACGGTGTGATCGTGGAATTCAACCAGTCGCTGCTTGACGACCCCACGCCCATCAACACGTCCGGCTACGACGCCGGCTGGTTGTACCGGCTGAAAACCGAAGCCGAGTTGCTGACCCCCCAGCAGTACGTGCGGATGCTGGAAGACCGCTGGGAAGACACGCAGCGGATGCTGAAGGGACAGATCAACGAACCCTGACGACCCGCGCGCCGACCACCGCACTGCTTCGTGTACCGGCCCACGTGGGCCTTTCCACGGTGGTCGGCCGGTCCGGAACCGCGATTGCACCTGCGGAAAGCAAGTCGACATGAGTGGGAAGCTGAACGTCGTGATCGCCCAGCACCAGGGGAAAAACCCTGGCAAGCGGCAACTGGAAGAAGACATCGCCGCGGCACTGATCATGGAACCCGGCCTCAGCGTGTCCATTGTTCCGCACCTGTACGACCTGACGGAAACGCATACAGGCACGCTGCACTTGCGGAGCGTTTCCGGCGACCTCCTGGTGCTGGCCTGGCTGTATCCGCGCGCGGCCCGGTGGACGCTGGATCGATTGGGAGTCCGAGGCAAACCGGGACGTACCCGGATCGGAGCGGGTGCGGCCGAGCAAAACGATACATCCGGGGACGACCCGCACCGCGGCACTCCGGAGAAACCGACCGACGCGCGCCCGGTTCCCGACCGCTTCGTGTTCTGTGTCGATCTTCGGGATGTCGAAGGAGCGCAACAGGTCGTCGAAGAGGTCCGCCGGCTGCGCGACGAGCTGAGCACACCGGTCGTGCCGTTGACGACCTGGATTCAGGGTTCGCCGCGCCCGGACCAGATGCGGCGGTTTCTGAACGGTGACGGAACGGCCACGCCACCGGCGAAGCCGGACGCGCCGCGCAACGGCAAACGCAACGGCAACAGCGCTCCGGCCGGGCCGGCTCCTCTGGTGATCGACGATCCGACGCCCCGCCGCTGGTACCCGGTCATCGATTACGACCGATGCACCAACTGCATGGAATGCATCGACTTCTGCCTGTTCGGCGTTTACGGCGTCGACGACCAGGCGCGGATCATGGTGGAGCAACAGGACAACTGCAAGAAGGGCTGTCCAGCATGCAGCCGTGTCTGCCCGGAGAATGCCATCATCTTCCCGGGCCATAAATCGCCCGCCATTGCGGGTGCCGAAGGCGAGGTGGCCGGGCTGAAGATCGACCTCTCGCGTCTGTTCGGCGCACCCTCGGCACTGGAAATCGCCGTTCAGGAGCGCGATCGAGAACTGATCGCCGATGGTCGCGAAGCCGTGGGAATGACGAAGGGAATCCCCAAGCGCCAGGCGAATGCCGCCGCGCGACCGCGGGATGAGCTGGACGACCTCATGGACGGCCTCGACGCACTCGACTTGTGACCGACAGCCCCGGTGGCCCCCGCCGAAACGGTGCCGGTCCTCCCTTCCGCTTCGGCCGAACGGGACCACCCCGGAACTTCCACAGTCCGGTCACACGTCCCCTGCCGTGGCGTGTTCAGTACAGGATCGTAGCCAGCTTCCGGCGGTATTCGGTGGTCATCGGATTCTCCGGGCCGAGTTTTTCGAACACCTTCAGCATCAGCTCTTTGGCCTGCTGGCCGACACCGCTCTTGTCCCGCTCGACCACCTCCAGACACACATCCAGGGCTTCCCGGTACTTGTTGGCTCCAACCAGAGCCTCGGCCAGCCGCATTTTGAGGCTCAAATCATCCGGATTCGCTTCCGCTGCCCGCCGCGCTTCGGCCACGTCGCCAGCCTCGGTCGATTGTTGCTCCAGCTCCAGTGTCGATTTGATCCGCTGCGCCTCCGGCTCCAGGAAACCACGCGACTCCAACTCGGCAATGATCTCGGCGGCTTCATCCGTTCGTCGTTGCGCGACCAGCGCTTCCGCCAGTCCGATCTTCGCATCGGCCGCGTCGGACTCCAGCTGCAATGCCGTGCGAAACTCCTTCTCTGCAGCGACCGGATCCGACTCCAGAAGGCTGCGTCCCTTGGCAATGTGTTCTTGAGCCGGCGAAGGAAGCAGCCGTTCCAGCCACTCGCGCAGAGCCTGCTCGGGCAACAGCCCCTGGAAGTGGTCGACGGGGCGGCTGCCGACGAATGCCACGACCGTGGGGATGCTCTGGATGCCCAGCATCCCCGCCACTTCCGGACTCTGGTCGACATTCATTTTCGCCAGCACGAACCGGCCGCCGTATTCTTCCGCCAGCTTGTGCAGTAACGGCGCCAACTGCCGGCACGGCTCGCACCACGGAGCCCAGAAATCCACGACCACCGGAATCTGTTGCGACCGCACGAGCACTTCCTGTTCGAAATTCTGAGCGGTCACGTCGACGACGTGCGGATTTTCCGGAACCGTCATCTGGAAGCCCTCTCCGTCTTGTCCGGCGCGCTGTCCGACCGAGCGCGAAGATCGTCAACCCGCGTCGATGTGCGTGCCGCGATCGCACGGCGCAGATCCGCTCGCCGACCGCCTTCTACTGCTTTGTCACCGGGCAGAACACCACGTGCACCACCCGCCGCGGCCGCGATCACGGCCAATTGTGCCGCCCCGCCGAAGGAACCGTGAAGGGCGCAGCTCACCTTGCCCTCACGTCGAAGCACAACAGTTTTTCTTCGTCCCGCACGAACAGTCGGCCCTGTGCAACGGTCGGTGCCGTCCAGCAACGCCGGCCCAGCACACCGGGCATCTCACCGAGCACTTCGATCCTGTCCGGCCGCGCTGCGACCAGCGAAAGGTCTCCGCGCTCGCTGAGTACGTACAGCCGGCCATCGGCGTACGTCAAACTGCCTTGAAAAAGCCGCCGGTGCTTGTCCGCCACCCAACGTTGCTTTCCGGTGGCCCATTCGACGCACTTCAGATCCTTTTTGTTGAAGCCGTACAGGAAACCGTCGACCAGGACGCTGTTGGACAGGTAGTTGCACAGCACGTCGCTTTCCCACACCGTCCTCGGCCCTTCGGGCCGCATTTTCAGCAGCAGGCATTTGTGTGCATAAAAGCATGAAACGAACACCTCGTCTCCGCGGACCACCGGCGTCGGGATGTTGCAGTCGTAATCGCACTTGAACGGCAGCGACCACCGAACCTCTCCGCTGGACGCGTCCAATCCGAAATACCGATCGACGCTGGCAAAAATGACCTGCGGCCGTCCGCCGACATCCACTCGCATCGGCGACACGTAGCCGATCTTGTGCGTGCCGGCCTTCCACAGCACCCGTCCGTCGTTCTTGTCCAGACAGCAGAATGCGGCGCCTTTCCCCCCAACGGTCAAAAAGAGCCGGTCGCCGTCGATCAGCGGACTGCACGCCATCCCCCACTCAGACGTCTTGCCCCCGAATTCTTTCAGCAGCTCTCGTCGCAACACCAGCCGTCCGCTCGCGGCGTCGACCACCATCAGCACGCCCGTCGGCCCATAGGCATACACCCGTCCGCCGTCGATCGTCGGAGTAGCGCGAGGCCCCCAGTTCTCGACCACCTTGTTGTTGCGGTATTCCGGCTCCACCGGCACGGCCCACAGCTCTTTGCCGTCCGCGATGTCGAAACACGCCAACACGACATGCGGCGAACGATTGAACATCGTGTAGGCGCGGTCGCCCACTACGGCGATGCCGCTGAAACCCTTGCCCACCCGAGCTTCCCACAACTTCGGCAGCCCGCCCTCCGGCCAGCGTTGCAGGAGTCCCGTCTCGCTCGACCGATTGTCACGATTCGGCCCCAGAAACTGCGGCCAGTCCGCCGCGCCGACAGGAAAGGCCGCCAAAACGACGACCGCACACGCCAACGACGTCCAGCCCCGCGGACCGTGCACGTATCCCGTCCCCTCGGCCCGCCGCCAGACACTCACGAGCTG
>RFHO01000336.1 GCA_003696385.1 Planctomycetota bacterium
GGATATGCACAGAATGTGCCGCTTCGCTGGCACGCCCGTTGCGGTTTCTCCCGCTCCACAAACACCGAGCCGGAGTCGCGCGTGTCACCTTTGCCTCGCAAAGTCTCGCCCGCCACGGCCGTGTAACAACCGCACGCGGCGCGACAGCGACAAGCCGCCGCGGCTGACATCCCGGGAGCCGGCCGCGACGGCCTTGTGACTCCAACCCGCGGAGTGTGCACCGCGCACTTCCCG
Organism: Planctomycetota bacterium; assembly: GCA_003696385.1. Lineage (GTDB taxonomy): Bacteria > Planctomycetota > Planctomycetia > Planctomycetales > Planctomycetaceae > J052. The sequence goes on from RFHO01000336.1 coordinate 235, forward strand.
ATGGGTGCGCCACCAGTTTCGTCCGACCAGGAATGAAAGGGAACCGAACGATGTCCACGTCAGCGCTCGCCCGAGCCGCCATCGTGCCGCTGATGGCGACCGTCCTGTTGACCTTCGCAAGCGTACGATCTCTGGCCGCCGATGACGCTCCCGATGGCGAAACGCAACCTGCCGCCACCGCGGCGGCCGCGGAAACCTCGCCAGCCTCGTCGGTCTCTTCCGCCGAAGCCGAACAGCCGGCGGCCGAGGCGGACAGCGAGGCCAAATCCGCGATCACCACGCAGGAACTGGCCTATGCCATCGACAACATGATCCTGTTCATCGCGGCCGTGCTGGTGCTGTTCATGCAGGCCGGATTTGCCATGGTCGAAGCCGGCTTCAACGCCAGCAAGAACAGCGTGAACATCCTGTTCAAGAACGCCATGGACGTGTGCGTCGGCGTGCTGCTGTTCTGGCTGATCGGCTATGGGCTGATGTATCCCGGCGACTTCAACGGCTGGCTGGGATTCGCCGGCTTCGGCGTCTCGGAAGAAGCCCCGGCCGCGGCGGCCGGCAATCTGAACCCGCAGGTCGACTGGCTGTTCCAGGTCGCCTTCGCCGCCACCGCCGCGACCATCGTCTCCGGAGCCGTCGCCGGGCGGATGAAGTTCGGTGCGTACATGGTCTACACGATGGTCCTGACCGGCCTGATCTATCCGATCAGCGGCAGTTGGAAGTGGGGCAGCGGCTGGCTGGACAAGATGGGGTTCTACGACTTCGCCGGCTCGATCGTTGTGCACGCGGTGGGCGGCTTCGCCGGGCTGGCCGGAGCCATCGTGCTCGGCCCGCGGATCGGCCGCTACGGCGAAGACGGCAAGCCCCAGGCGATGCCCGGCCACAGCCTGCCGTTGGCCACGCTGGGCGTGTTCATCCTCTGGATCGGCTGGTATGGATTCAATCCCGGCAGCCAGCTCGCCTTCGCCGGCGCGGCGAACACCAACGCCACCGTGCTGATCGCGGCGAACACCACGATCGCCGCCGCTCTCGGCGGGATCGCCGCCACCGGCCTGTCCTGGGCCCTGTTCGGCAAGCCGGATCTGACGATGGCGCTCAACGGGATCCTGGCGGGCCTGGTGGGCATCACCGCCAACTGCGACTCGGTGACCAACGTCGAGGCGATCATCATCGGAGCGGTTGCCGGCGTGCTGGTGGTCGTGGGCATCATCGCCCTGGACAAGCTGCGGATCGACGACCCGGTGGGAGCCTTCCCCGTTCACGGCCTGTGCGGCGTCTGGGGCGGAATCGCCACCGGCATCTTCGGCGGTCATCCGCTGGGCGCACAGATCGTCGGATCGCTGGTCATTCCCGCCTGGTCGTTCGTGACCATGCTGGGCCTGTTCGTCGCCCTGCGGAGCGTCGGATTCCTCCGCGTCTCGCCCGAGGACGAAGCTCGCGGGCTGGATCTGTCCGAGCACGGCATGCAGGCCTATGCCGCCTGAGCGATCACCGGCGATCCGTCCGCCCCGTCGTCTCCTCCTCATCGCGGCGTCCGACTCCGGACGCCGCTTTTTGTGCGCACCACGTGCCGCGCGACGGCGATTCACCACGCGACTCCCCGGGCCCGGTCGTCCACCCCGTCACGTCCCCCAAGCGAAGCGTTCACGCCCGGCCTTCGGCGATCAGAGCCACGCCGGGGCGCCCTTCGGCGCGGCATTTCCGCACGTGTTCGCCGATTTCCGGAAACTGCGCCGGGCTGACGATCAGCCGATAGTCGAGCCGCCACGCCTGCAGAACGGGCTCGGTGAACTGCAGGCACGTGTCGCCGGGCAGCGTGGCCTGGCTGAGGTAGCTGCGGTAGCCGATCGCGGCGTACAGAGGCAGCCGGTAGTCATACAGCACGTTGCGCAGCGCGTCGCCGGACTCGAACAGCCCCGTGCACTGGATCAGCACCAGCGAAACGGCTCCGCCCAAGTACAGCCCCGCCGCGATCCCCCACGCTTGGCCTTCCCGACACACCCGCACGACGTCCAGGCGATCGGACTGCATCAGCGCCGGCTCCCAACAACCGATGGTACTGTCCGGCAGCATCACCACGTGGGTGAAGTCCAGATCCTCCAGCAGGCGCGTAAAAGCCGCTCCCGCCTCGGGCGAGTGCATCGCGGGGGTTGCCGGGGCACTCATCGGCTGCCCTCCGACTCGGACGCCTCGCCGCCGACCGCCGGCAGCTCGGCCACGAACGGCAGATGCCGGTAATCGTCGTCGTAGTCCAGCCCGTAGCCAACCACGAACCGGTTCGGAATCCGGAAACAGAAATAGTCCGGCTCGATGTGGACTTCCTGACGCCCTTCCTTCCACAGCAGCACCGCCGAGACGATCCGCGCCGGGCCGTGGCGTTTCAGCGCCGTCACCAGCCGTTCGAGCGTGCGGCCCGTGTCGAAGATGTCGTCCACCAGCAGAACGTCGCGTCCGGCGATGTCCGGCAACAACGCCTCGTCGATCCGCAGCGCCCCCGGCGCGGTGGCTTCGCCGCGGTAGCTGGACGCCTGAACGAAGCCGATCCGGTGCGGAATCCGGACCGACCGGATCAGGTCGGCCACGAAGATCACCGCTCCGGTGAGCACGCCGACGATCGTCAGCGGACGTCCGGAAAACCGCTCGGACACCTCCGCGCCCAGCCGATGCACGGCGTCTTCGATCTCGTCCGCGGTGATCAGCACCCGCAGGTTGGACGACGACAGGGAGTCATTCATTGACACACATCTCGGATCGGATTTCCCGGCCCATTCTGGCCGGATGCCTGCACTTTGCCACCGGAGCGCCTGCCACCGCCGCCCGGCGACGCTCACCAAGGCAGCGCCACCCACGCAGTCCGTTGGCCACTCATCACACGCCCGGTACCATCGCCGACCGGCGAGTGCGGCGGCAACCGTCGCGACGACGTCGGCCTTCCGCCGCCGCAGCTTCTCGGCCGGTGCGGCGTCCGGGACGCGACTCGGGCGCGACGTGCTCTGCGACGACCCGACCGCCACCGCGAAGCCCCCGACATATGTGTAAGGCCGAGCAGACCTCGGACGTCCCGGCCGACGGAGCACTCCGGAGACCCCTGATCGAATCGAAACTTCCGGGAGACCGTGCGATGAGACGCACAGCGGTGAACACACGGCGCATCATGGCCGTGCCGGCTCTGTGGGCCATTCTGGCGACCCTCGGCGTTCCGCGGATGCCCGTCGATGCCCAGCCGCCCGCGGATCCACCGGCCGAAGAACGCGAGTTTCTGCCGGTCGAGCAGGCCATCCCGCTGCCGCCGGGCTTCGTCGAACGCGTCTTCCGCGACGAACAGGGCGAGCACAAATACGTGGTCTTCCTTCCCCGCGGTTATGACGCCGATGCGGCCCGCCGCTGGCCGGTCGTGATGTATCTGCATGGCGCCAGCGAACGCGGCCGCGACGGACGCCTGCCGATCACCGTCGGGCTGGGGCCGGCCATCGCGGCACAGCCCGAGCGGTACCCGTTCATCGCCGTGTTTCCCCAGTGCGAAGACGTCGACGGTCCCGCCCGCGCCGGTTGGCTGGCCGACCGTCCCGACGCCCGGCGCGCCCTGAAGATCCTCGATCAGGTGCTGCGTGAGGATGCCGCCGACCCGGACCGCGTCGTCCTCACCGGATGGTCCATGGGCGGGTACGGCACCTGGAGCATCGCCGCGGCTCACCCACGACGCTTCGCCGCAATCGTTCCCGTTTCCGGCGGCGGCGATCCGACCATCGTCCGGTCGCTGAAGAACGTCCCCGTGTGGGCTTTTCATGGCACGCGGGACTTCGCCGTCCGGGCCGACGAAAGCCGCAAACTCGTCCAGGCGCTGATCGATGCCGGCGGCCGTCCGCGGCTGACGCTGATCGAGGGCGGTGACCACGACGTCTGGAAACAGGTCTACATCCGCGACGACCTGATCGACTGGATGCAACGCCCCACGCCGTTCGAACAACCGATCGTCGAGACCGAACCGCTCCCGCCGCCCGACTGGACCACGCTGTTCGGACAGACCGCCACGGTGGGACGTCCGACCGTCGACATCCACGCGCCGTTCATCCCGGCGCTCCGCATCCACAATGCCCTGTACCTCCACCTGGGCCGCGAAGCGCTGGAGGTCATCGAATACGCACTGCCCGACGTCGTTTCTTCACAGGCCCTCTCCGGCCGGGTGGACGACTTCACCGACGTGACCTTCGCCGAAGGGCGGCAATTCAACATCACCTTCACCGGCATCGGCTACTCCGCCACGCTCCACCGCGTGCGGTTGCAGCTCGACGACGGAATCCTCACCGTCCACCTGGGACTGCGGGACGTTACGCTGCGGATCGAAACGACCTACGTCGTCGGCGCGCAGCACTCCGCAACCGCCGGTCCCATCGAGATCGTCATCGGACACCAGCGACCGGTGTGGCTGTCGATGGCGATCCGACCGCGCGTCCAACGACGGAAAATCCGCCTCCAGCTGCAAAGTACACGGTTCTCCATCCCCGACGACAACTGGTACGTGACGGCTCCGGCCTGGGTCGCCGTACGCGGCTTCGGTCTGACACGCCAGCGCGTCGCCAACGGGCTCGTGCAGGGGCTGTACGGCAGCAAACCGCGCATCGAACGACAGATCATCGACGCCGTCCCGCGATTCGTCGAAACCCTGCAACAACAGCTCGATGCCGTCGGGCGCTCGGAATTCGTCGCCGCCTTCTGGCCGCTGCCGGTCTATCGTCCGCGACTCCGCGTCTGGCCGCAGGCTCTTCGTGTGGACGACGGCCAGTTCACCCTCGTGATGGGCATCACGGCCGCCGCCCTGCGCGCAGACCGAGCCCCCAGGCAACCGCGGGAAATCGAGCACCTCGGATTGTCCATCGACCGACTCCCCCGACCCGACCACCTCGTCGCCGGAATCGCTCCCGGCGTCATCGAACCGCTCACCCAGATGCTCGTCGACGAAAACCTGGCCCGCATCGACATCCGGGACGTCCGCCAACCCGAATTGGACGTGCTGGCCGATCCGGACTTCTGGCGCTCGATCATCCCGGCGTGGAAAGACCGTCCTCCCAGGCTGATTCGCACCGAACTGTCCCTGCAACGCGCACTGCGCGTCCAGGATGCCGCCGTTCCTCCGCCCAAGGACGCGACCGCCGACGTCCCGGCAGAGAATGAATCCAACGCCGCTCCCGCTGCCTCAGGCGAGCACGAGCCCGACGAGGGCGGCGGATCGACCGGCGCGACCGGCACCGCGACCCCGCACGCGGGTGAGGCCTCGTTCCGCTTCGTTGCCCCCAGCGTCGTGCTGACCGTCTTTGCGCGCAATGACGCCGAAGCCCCTTGGACGGTCGCGGCCGCCGTCGACATGACACTCCAGCAGCCCGTTTCGATCCGCCTCCTCAAACCATCGTTCGAACGACGCATCTTTCGACTCGACTGGGCCGGCCCGGCCCGCCTGACCGCCCGCGGACGTTTCCTCCACGACCACACCGCAACACCGCTGTCACCCCAGGCCACCGAACGCGTGCAACGGCAGTTCCAACGCGGCTGGCAGCAATGGACCGGAACCGGCCCGGCCTCACAGCTCCAGATCCCCGACCTGAAATTCGGCCCCTATTCCGCACTCCGCATCGAATCCGCCGACTGGCGGCCACCGTACCTCCGCCTGGGCTTCGAAATCCCGCCGATCCTGCTGTCGAACACCAGCGACCAGACACTCCGCTACTTCACACGCGGCCCCTACAGCGACTGGGGCGGCCCGTTCGAGTTACCCCCCGGCGAAACGCACCGGTTCCGCATCCCCTACCCGCTCATCTACCGCGGCGAAACCGAATACGGCATCGAGGAATACACCTTGCCCATGGGCTCCCACTCCGAGTTCCGTCGTCCCCGCAGCGGAGGCCCGCCGCGCTTGTTCCAGGCCCGCGACGAATCCCCCGCCACGCAGCCATCGCAACCTTCCGAGAAGCCCTCCGGCGAAGGTGCTCCCACCGCGAACCGCCCTGCGCCACGTTCCGACCACCACGAAGCCCGACATCCTCTCACGTCGCACGCGGCATAGCCCCTCCGCTCGGTTGACGCTCCTCCGGGACCGGAACAGACTGCGCATCCACGCGACCTCCCGCCCGGCCGGCGATCGTTCCGCCACCGGCACCCCGCGGGGGACGCCGCGCCCGATCGACCACCACGCCCGCGTCAGACGAAAGGAACTGCGATGGCCATCGAACCGGTTGCTCCCGGCAAAACCCGCATCGGCTGGATCGGAACCGGAGTGATGGGGGCCAGCATGGCCCGCAACCTGATGAAGGCCGGCTTCTCCGTCACCGTCTTCAACCGCACGAAAGCCAAGGCCGAGCCGCTGCTGGCCGAGGGCGCACAGTGGGCCGACTCCCCCGAAGAAGTGGCCCGCCGCAGCGACGCCACCTTTTCGATCGTCGGCTTCCCCGAAGACGTCCGCGAAGTGATCCTCGGCGAGCGGGGAGCCCTCAAAGGTGCCGCCCCCGGCAGCTTCATCGTCGACATGACCACCAGCGAACCGTCCCTGGCCGTCGAAATCCACCAGGCCGCCAGGGCCAAAGGCGTCCATGCCCTCGACGCTCCGGTCTCCGGCGGCGACGTCGGCGCACGCAATGCCACCCTGTCCATCATGGTCGGCGGCGACCGCGACGCCTTCGAAGCCCTCATGCCCTGCTGGCAGGCCATGGGAAAAACGATCGTTTACCAGGGAGGGCCCGGCAGCGGCCAGCACACCAAGATGGTCAACCAGACGCTCATCGCCACCAACATGATCGGCGTCTGTGAGGCCCTGTTGTACGGCTACAAGGCCGGACTGGACCTGCCCACGGTGATGAAGTCCGTCGCCGGCGGCGCGGCCGGAAGCTGGTCCCTGTCCAACCTCGGCCCCCGAATCATCGACAACAACTTCGACCCGGGCTTCTTCGTCGAACACTTCATCAAGGACATGGGCATCGCCCTGCAGGAGGCCAAACGCATGCGGCTCGCCCTGCCCGGCCTGGCCCTCGCCCATCAGCTCTACATCGCCCTGCAGGCCCAGGGCCACGGCCGCGACGGCACGCATGCCCTCCAACTGGCCCTTGCGCGACTCTCCGGCATCGA
>RFHO01000036.1 GCA_003696385.1 Planctomycetota bacterium
CCCCAGCTCCTTCACCAGCGTGATGGTGATCACCGCCCCCAGGCGGTTTTCCATCCGCATCATCCGGAACTGGTCGTATGCCTGCACGGCCAGCACCATCCCGATGAACGCGCCGGTAATCATCACCACCGGCAGACTCAATACGCCGATCCGATAGAACGTCTCGATCAGAATGCGGCGCCGGATGCACCCGCGGCACAGACCACCGAGGGCTTCCAGGGAGAACAGCGCAAAATCGCCCAGCGCTTCGAACCCCCGAAGCGTGACCGCTCCCAATCCGGAGATCGTGCGCACGGCTACCGTGAACATCGGCGGTGTGGCTATCGACGTGAAAGGAAAGCGTGATCGGCGGCCCCGCAAGCGACGGGGCCAGACGCCCCGAAGGGCGGCAAACTGTAGCGACCCGACGCAACCGCCGTAAGACCAATCCTCCGTCCACCGTGCACCTTTCGCCCTCCGGAACGTTTGCCAACAACGCCACCGTACCGACAATCTGCAAAGACGTGGCCGGTCATCGGTCACGGCCCGCCCGACCGGCCGACTTTTTCCGCACGATCGAGAGGATCCCGCCATGTTCCGCCGTGAACCCACGTCCCGTCGTATTCCGTCCGGCTCGGCACACCGCATGGTGTCGCCCCGGCGCGCAGCTCGACTCACACCGGCCACGATCGGTCGGTTCGCGCTGCCGATCGTCTGTCTGGCCGCGCTGGCGACCGCGCCGAGCCGTGCGGCCGCCGACGAGCCCCGGCCTGCCGAACGCCCGAACATCGTGTACATCGTCTCGGACGAAATCGGCTACTACGAACCGTCCTACATGGGCAATCCGAAGATTCGCACGCCGCGGATCGACCGGATGGCCCGTGAGGGGATCGTCTTCACCCGGATGCTCGCCGGTTCGTCCGTGTGTGCCCCCACCCGCTGCTGCCTGATGACCGGCAAGCACAGCGGGCACACTTCGGTGCGGGCCAACGACGGCGGCACGCCCCTGCGCGCCGAAGAAGAAACCATCGCCTCGATGCTGAAGAAAATCGGCTATGCCACGGGCGGCTTCGGCAAGTGGGGCTGCGGCGGCCGCGGATCCACGGGTGTTCCCGAAAAGCACGGCTTCGACGTGTTCTTCGGCTACTACGACCAGGTCCACGCGCACACGTACTACCCGCCCTACCTGATCCGCAACAGCGAAGAAGTGCCTTTGAAGAACAACCACGGACTCAGCAACGGCGAAACGTATTCGCACTACCTGATCGTCGAGGAAGCGCTGCGATTCATCCGCGACAACAGGGACCGCCCGTTCTTCTGCTACATGCCGATCACGCCGCCGCACGGCCTGTTCGACATCCCCGACACCGATCCGGCCTGGCAGCTCTACAAGGATCGACCGTGGCCCGAACAGGCCAAGCGCTATGCGGCGATGGTCACCATGGTCGACCGCAACGTCGGCCAGGTGCTCGACCTGCTGCGGGAACTGGGGCTCGAAGAGAAGACGATCGTGTTCTTCTCCGGCGACAACGGCGGAGCGGACTATTTCCGCGACAAGGACCATCCGCGGGGTTTCTTCGGCGCCAACGTGAACCCGCGGACCGGCGTGGAGTTCCGCGGGCGCAAGGGAAATCTGTACGAAGGCGGGTTGCGGATTCCCTTCCTCGTCCGCTGGCCCGGGAAGATCCGCCCGGGGCGTGTGAGCGACCTGCTGTGCTACTTTCCCGACATCCTGCCCACTCTGGCTGAACTGACTGGAGCAACGCCGCCGAACGACATCGACGGCATCTCGATCGTGCCGGAACTGCTGGGTGAAGACGCCGCCGGCCGGCCGCAGCCGCAACACGAATTCCTTTACTGGGAGTACCGCGGTCAGACCGCAATCCGCGCAGGCGACTGGAAGGCCATCCGTCCCGGGCCCGACGCGCCTTGGGAGCTGTACAACCTGGCGGAAGACATCAGCGAAGCCCACGACGTGGCGAAGCGGTACCCGGACCGGCTGGCACGACTGGTGAAGCTGGCCGAATCGGCTCACGAACCGGCCCGCCCCGGCATTTTCTTCGACCGCACACCGCACGAACGGGACCGGCGAGCGAAGTTCGGCGGAAAGGCCCCACCGTCGCGGCGATCGAAGCAGAAAGCGGCCAAGGTCCACACTCTGCCGGCCGAAGGTCTGCTGCCGCGCGACCGCTGGCGGATCGTGCGGGCGAGCAGCGAATCGCCTGCCAGCGGTCGCCTGGCCAGACACGCCATTGACGGCGACCCGCACACCCACTGGCACACGCAATTCACCCCGCAACTGGCCCGACCGCCGCACGAGCTGGTGATCGACCTCGGCGACGAACACACCGTGCGCGGCTTCCGCTACCTGGCCCGTCAGGATGGCTCCTGGAACGGTGCCCTGGGGCGGTGCGCGTTCTTCGTCAGCCACACGCCGGACCGCTTTGGCAAGCCGGTCGCCGAGGTCACGTTCCGCAAGACGCGCGAGCCGCAGGAGGTCCGCTGCAATCCGGTTCGCGGCCGCTACGTGCGGATCGTGATCCACAGCGAAGTCAACGGCGGCCCGTGGGCGTCGATCGCCGAACTGGGCGTGATCGGCGAATGAGAACCGGACACTGCCTGGCCGCCGTCGCCGCGTGCGACCGGGCGGCATGCCGCCATCGTTTCCGGAGCCCCGACAATGATCCCGACGCCTCCCGAACCTGCGACAGACTCTGCCGCTACAACCGTCCAACAACCCCGGCAGTCGCGCCCGGCAACCGCTTCGCCGGCGTATGCCGCGAAGCTGGACAGGCGGGCGTTCACGCGGCGGCTGGTGCGCGTCGCGGCCGGCGCACCGCTGCTCGTTCTGCCACGACGACGGGGGCTTGCGGACGGCGAACCCACCGTGCGGATTCTCCCGCCGCGCAATCGCGTTCCCGTGTCGTTCGTGATCGACGACTCGACGTGCCTGGTGAACATGGGGCACTTCTGCATGCCGCAGTTCGCCGAGGCCTGGCCGCAGCGGTCGATCTATCGCAAACCATGGAAGAGCTGGCCGCGGGAAATCCCCGACGCGTTCGTCCGCGAGTTCGCCGAGTGGTGCGGCGAACACGGCGTGAAGGGGAAATACAGCGTCGTCCCGTACCCCGCGTGCGTCGGCTGGCTGGACCGCGAGCTGCCCGGCTGGTCACGCCGGGAGCTGCGCGCCAGTCTGAAGTTCGTCCGCGACGTGATGACCCCCAACTGGGACATCCACCCCGAGATGCTCACGCACACCCGCGTGATCGACCTCGAGACCGGCCGGCCGCTGGAGCCGGTGGGCTCCGCCACGATGGAAAACAGCTATCCGCAGACGAAAAAGTCCGTCGACGAGCTGGCCGCGTACATCGCCTACGCATTGCAGATTCTGAAAAACTGCGAACTGCCGTGCGAAGGCATCACCACGCCCGGCGGCTTCGGCAATCTTCAGAAATCGGACCTCGCGCTGGCGGTCCGACATGCCGTCACCGACGTGTTCGCCGCGGAAATCCCGCACTACTTCAAGTACGTCATCGGGCGCGGCTTCGACACCTGGCCGAAGATCGAGCATCTGGACATGAGCGGCGATCGGCCGCGGCTGGTCGTCAACGTCCCCGCCGGCACGGGCGACTGGTTCGGGAACTGGGACGGCGACGCGACTCCCGAACCGGACCGCTACGCGACCGCCGACGCTTCGGCCGGTCGCATGGTCGAACTGCTCGAACACGGCAGCCCCGCCGTGATGCTTTGCCACTGGCCGGGCATGTACTGCAACGGCACGAAGGCCGGTTTCCGCGCGTTTCAACGCGTGGTCACCGCGCTGGAGGGACGCTTCCGCGACCGCATGGTGTGGATGAAGCTGAGCGAACTGGCCCGCTATGCCGCGGCGCGGGCGCTGACCCGCATCGAGTTCGACCGTGCGGCGTCGCTGCTGCGCATGCACGCGCCGTTCGCTGCTCCGCGGTTCACCCTGCGGATCCGCGGTACGATCGCGGCGCGTCCCGTGCTGCGCGCCGGCACGGACGTCGTGCCATTGCGGCACGTCGCCCAGGCCCGAGACCTCGACGCCGGCACGTGGTCGAAGACCGACGACGGCTGGATCGCGTGCTTCGATCTGCCCCGAGGGGACTCCACGCTCGCAGCCGGTTCCTGAAGCGCCGCGACGCACCGCACGCGTCGTGCGACCGTTCGGCGCCGTCCGTCTCAACGCTGTTCGTCGAGCCACACCAGCAGGCCCTTGGCCAGATGCATGCGGTTTTCGGCCTGAGTGAACACGATGCTCTGCGGCCCGTCCAGAACGTCCGAGGTGATCTCCTGGCCGCGTTTGGCCGGCAGACAGTGCATCACGCGGCAGGTCGGCGGCGCATGCGCCAGCAGCTCGGCGTTGACCTGATAGGCCGCGAAGTCCTGGCGCCGGCGTTCGGCCTCGCTTTCCTGCCCCATGCTGGCCCACACGTCCGTGTAAACGACATCCGCATCGCGCACCGCGGCGATCGGATCGTGCGTGTGGGTGATCTCGGCGTCGGGAAACCGGCTTCGGATCCGCTCCAGCACGTCTGCCTTCAGTTCGTAGCCTTGCGGAGTGGCCACGGCGAAACGGACGCCCAACATCGCACACAGCGCCGCCAGCGACGACGCCACGTTGTTGCCGTCCCCCACGAAAGCGACCTTCAGTCCCTCCAGCCGCCCGAACACTTCACGGATGGTCATCACGTCCGTGAGCGCCTGGCAGGGGTGCGAATCGTCGGACAGGCCGTTGATCACCGGACAGACCGCCGCCCGGACGAAGTCGTCGATCAGGTTCTGCGAGAACGTGCGCAGCACGACGAAGTCGGCGTATCGGCTGAGCACGCGGGCGACGTCCTGTGGTGCTTCGCGTCCCTCGATCCCCGCTTCGCGTCCGCTGAGAAATTCGTCGCCGCCGCCAAGCTGCACGATCGCCGCGGCAAAGCTCATCCGAGTCCGCAGCGAAGGCTTCTCGTAGACCTGCACCAGCAACCGCCCCGCCAGCAACGGCTCGCGGCGGCCCTGCAGCCACTCGTTCTTCAATCGCACGGCGTGATCCAGAATGGCCCGAGCGTCGTCGGGTGAAAGGTCGAGGATACGCGTCAGATGGCGCATCGTGGCAAATCCTGAAAAACCGGTTCCGCAGCGCCGCAGCCGGGTGAGCGCCGCCGCAGCCGCGGGCAATCTTCGAGCAGCCACCGCCGCACGTCCCGGCTCCGATCGCAATCCGCGCACCGCGGGCGACAGGCCGCAATCGAAAAACAAAAAACCGCCTCGATCGCTCCGAGCTGACGCGCAGCACGCTCCATCCCGGCAGCGGAGACGGTTGCCGAACCCGCAGTATCCCCGATCGGGCAGGCGTTTTCAATCAGCCGCAGGGCACACATCCGACCGGCTCCGCTCGCCGGCCGAAGCCGCCAGCACTGCCAGTGCCGCGAGCGCCGCCGGTTCGTCTTCGCCCGCGTCACGCCGGCCGTCGAGCCGCTTCACTCAACGGATGGCCCAGACGCTTTCGCGGAAACCCGCCTTGCGGCCGATCGCGAAGCTGGTATAGGC
>RFHO01000037.1 GCA_003696385.1 Planctomycetota bacterium
ACCGCTCCTTGAAGGATGGCTCCCAGCCCCGTCCGCCACCAGTACTGACCCGACAGGAACGCACTGCGGCACGGGGTGCACGAGGGCGCTGCGACAAACGCATTCAGGAACAGCACTCCCTCCCGAGCCACCCGGTCGAAGTGCGGCGTCCGTACGACTTTGCAGGCCCCGCCGCGATACTTCGCGTACGCGCTGGCATAGCACCCCCAGTCGTCCGCAAAGGCGATCAGCACGTTGGGCCGCCGCCGGACGGCGCGTTTCTCGGCGGACCCATCGCTCCGGGCTGCGCCGGCGGCCTGAGCACCCGAGCGCGGCCCCTCCGCAGCCCGGACAGCACCAGCCGTCAGCACGGCGCAAAAGACCGCGCCGCACGCCCACACGATGCGACCGGCCGTCCGAGCGGACGCCGGATGGCCGAACCGGCTTTCATGGATGCTCATCGCCAACTCCTGCCGACTGACGGCGGTCCCGACACGTCCTTCACGTGGGCCGCGGAGATCGCCGACCCGCCCAAGCGACGAAGGGCAACGGCCTGTCCCACAGGCCCCCGCACGGTAAACCTTCCCGTTTGTCGACGGCAGGGCGAATGATTACGCTCCGCCCCGATCACCGCAAACGTCCGCGCCGCATGCGCGTCGCGCCGGTGTGCTCGCGCTTCTGGCGGACGCCCGGGGCCACGCGGGCGCGGCTCGGGCACCCCTTTGGTTTCGCATGGAGTCCCGACGAACGATGGATTTCGTCTATTGCCTCAATTCGAGCACGATTCAGACGACGCCTCTGCTGCAGAAGATCCGGATCGCCGGTGAGGTGGGCTATCGCGCGATCGAGCTGTGGCACAGCGACATCGACGCCTACCTGCGGTCCGGAGGGACGCTGGAGGAGCTGCGGCGAGCGCTGGACGATTCGGGCCTGGAAGTGCCCACCACGATCTTCCTGAAAGGCTGGTGGGACACGCGTGGCAAGGTCTATGAACGGGCGATGGCGGAGATCCGCCGACGTCTGGAACAGGCCGCCGCCGTCGGAGCGCAGTTTTCGATCGCCGGCCCGCCGCTGGGACTGGTCGATCTCGACGAAGGCGCCGAGCGTTACGGGCGGCTGCTGGATGTGGCCCGCGAATTCGGTGTCCGACCGGTGTTCGAGTATCTGGGTTTCGCGGAGGAAGTGAACACCATCGACGTGGCGTTGGAGGTTCTGCGGCGCTGCGGCCACCCGGACGGCACCGTCGTGCTCGATCCGTTCCACTGCTTCCGCGGGGGTGGTGGCATGCAGTCGATCCGCAAGCTCCGGCCCGAACAGATCGCCATCTCGCACTTCAACGACGCTCCTGCGTTTCCCCCGCGTGAACTGCAGCACGACCCGGACCGCGTGATGCCCGGTGACGGAATCCTCGACCTGGCCGAATACTGCCGCCTGCTGGCAGGCACCGGATACCGGGAATGGTTGTCGCTGGAGCTGTTCAACCGCACGTACTGGGCCGAAGACCCCGTCAAGGTCGCCAGGCTGGGGCTGCAACGCATGAAGGCCTGTGTCGAGGCGGCGATGTCCGATCAACAGGATCGAGCTCAGGCATGACGCGCCGGCCCGGCCTCGCTCGCCGAACGCGCTCCCCGCCCGTTGTGCGACGCTTCGACGGCACGCCGGACTACCGCACCCTGCCTCGCATCGCATCGGCCTGGCAAGCGGTGCGGCTGCCCGCCGCGACAGCCGCGTGGGAGTGCCCCCGGCTTGCGTTGCCTCGCGTCGGCACGCGGGTGCGGCCCGAAGCTGCGGCGCGCGGCGGCATTTCACGCCGAGACGAAGGCGTGTGCGATCTGCTCGACCGCCGCGACGGCGGCGTCGATCTCCTCGGGCGTCGTGAATGGCCCCGGGGCGAAACGAACGGTTCCCCCGAAAGCGTCGCTGCCGATCGCCGCATGGATCAGCGGCGCACAGTGCAGACCCGCGCGCGCTTCGATTCCGAATCGTTGGTCGAGCACGCTGGCGACTGTCTGCACGTCCGCACCGGTCAGTGCGAAGCTGACGATGCCCGCATTCGCCTGCACGTCTTCCGGCCCGAACACGCGGACTCCGGGAATCGACGCCAGCCCGTCCCGTAGTCGCCGCAACAGTTCCACAATGTGCGCTCGGACGGCAGACACGGTCCGTGAAGTCAGCCACTCGACGGCGGCCTCCAGCCCCAGCAGACCGACCACGTTCGGGTTCCCGCTCTCGAACCGGTCGGGCATCGTCTGCGGCTGCTCCAGAAGCTCGCTGAAGGACCCCGTCCCGCCCTGCCGCAGCGGTTCGATCTGCTGCTCCATCCCCTCGGCCACATACAGCACGCCCGTTCCCAGCGGCCCGAGCAACCCCTTGTGTCCGGAGCATGCCAGCAGCGAGCAGCCGAGCCGCCGGACGTCGAGCGGAACGTGTCCGGCCGTCTGAGCCGCGTCGATCAACACCGCAAC
Organism: Planctomycetota bacterium; assembly: GCA_003696385.1. Taxonomy (GTDB): domain Bacteria; phylum Planctomycetota; class Planctomycetia; order Planctomycetales; family Planctomycetaceae; genus J052. The sequence goes on from RFHO01000037.1 coordinate 2,445, forward strand.
TCCGTGCTCGCGAGCCCGCGCGACGATCGCCTCCACGGGCTGCACGGCCCCCGTGACGTTCGACGCATGCGTCACGGCGATGCACCGCGTCGCGGGACCGATGGCCGCCACCAGAGTGTCCGGATCGACACGCCCCGCCGCATCCACCGGCACGATGGTCATCTCGACACCGCGTTTCCGTAGCGCATGCAGCGGACGCATTACGGAATTGTGTTCCGCCGCCGTCGTCACGACGTGGTCACCCGGACGCAGCAGACCGTGCAGGGCCATGTTGAGCGCATCGGTGCCGTTGAAGGCGAACACGATCCGCTCCGCGGCCGGCGCTCCGAGCAGATCGGCGACCCGTTTGCGCGTGCGGTCGATC
>RFHO01000038.1 GCA_003696385.1 Planctomycetota bacterium
CCGTGCCGTTCCGTTCGGCGATGCGGCTGGCAGGACTTGCACGCTGTCCCGCCCGATCGAGCGTCCGCACTGCGGGCAGATGATGTCGAAGTCCGCGTCGTGCAGCGCGGCGTCGATCACCGGAAATTCCAGGCCACAGGTGATGCACTTCGCGCGAGCCATGCTGCGCTCACCTCAGGACAATACGTTGGCAGGGGCTCCGCGCCCGGCCGGGGCGCCGTGCGAGGGTATCCTGCACCGCTAATCTTCTCCAGACCTCGGGCCGGTCACCTCCGGCATGACCACCGCATCGCTGTCGCGCACATGCCCCACCGGCAACGTCGGAAGCGAAAACACGCCGACCCATCGCCCCCGCAGCTCCACCAACGCCCAATCCGCGTCTTGTCGACGCATCCAGGCAACCGCCTCGAGCTGTTCCAGTTCGCCGTCGAGCACCGGTAAGGGATGCACCAGGCGGCCGACCGATCGGCGGCTGAACAACAGGTCCGCCACATGAACGTAATGCGTCGGGCGTTCCCCGCCCTCGGACGTCAGCAGCACGATTGGGGTTGTCCGCCGCCCCGCCCGTCGCAGCAGCTCCTCGCGATCCCATTCGTCCGCTACCACGAAGCGATGCACCGGCTCCACGCGGTCCCGCACGCGGGTGCTTCCCAATTCGAAGATGGACAGAACCAGATCACGCTGAATCGGGTCGACCGTTCCCACACGCGACCCGCGTTGAATGATCTGCATCAAACGCTGTCGCCGAAAGGTACTTTCGGCGGCGAAACCGTCGCCCCCCCGGTTCACCAGCCGGATCAGGCCGACCAGCGGCATTGTCAGCGGCCAGAACAGCCAGTAGCAGACCCGAAAGATCTTTGCGGACTTCCGCAGCAGCGCGTAGGGGGCTTGCAGGAACAGCGACTTCGGAACCAGCTCACCGAATACGAAAACGACCGGAGACACGACCAGCGTCCCCACGATTTCCGCCCATGTGGAGACCGTCCCGATCACCCGCGCCGTGAACAGGCCGACGGAAACAGTGGTGATGTAGTTCGCGACATTGTTCCCCACCAGAGTGGTCGCCACGAAGTGCGTGGGACGACGCAGAAACCATAGCAACCATCCCGCGAACCGGTCGCCGACCCGCGACTCGAGCTGCACCTTGATCCGGCTGACCCGGTAAAACCCCGTCTCCGAGCCGCTGAAAAGAGCCGACAGGTACAGTCCCGCTCCGAACAGCGCCACCGCGGCCAAACAGTCCACCATCGTATCCGCCCGTACCTCTCGACGCGTCGTCCCCAATCACCGTCGTGCCCCTGCGACGCAACCCTGTGCAGTATCCCCCGTCCCCCCGCCCGCTGCCAACCTCCGCACCGAGGCGGGTCGGCGGACACTCCGCCGCTCCGACATGGCAGCGGTCGCGCCCCGTGGTCGAACCGGCCCATTGTCGCGGCACGACGGCGGGTCCGCTTCCGCGTGATTGTCAAACGCTCGCAAACGAATTCCGGAAAATCGCAGGCGACGGGCCAATTCGGTGAGAAACCCGGCCATAGATCCGGATGGATTCGATGGGAAGCCCGAGCCGGCCGAGCCCGGGAACCAGACGCGTACCAGTCAAAGGAGCCGAACGATGATCCGATCACACTCGCGCCCGAAAGCCTCCACACGATCGAAACGCCGATGGCCTTTCACGCCGTTGCTGTTCCTGGGCTGTTTCGCAGCGGCCATCTCGCCACTGGCCGTCACCACCCAGGCACCGGGGCAATCGGGGCGCACTGTTGTCAAACGGACGCTTCGTCGTGGGAAAACGCCGCGAATCCCGCAGCGCAAGCACATTTCCGGAACGGCCGCCACGCCGACCGCCGGCCACCGCCCCACGACGGCGGCGGGCAGGCGTCCTTCCCGAAAGCCGAAAACCGATGCGGCGACCACGCCCAAACCGACCGGCGGACCGGCCGCACTCCCCGCGGCTCCGCGCAAACGTTCGTCCACGCGCGACGCCGGCGTGATCTGCTGGATGTGGCATCGTCGAGGCCGGTTGCAAAACACCGGCGCCACCACGTCCGTGCTGGGTCTGTACGACAGCACCGACCCACGGATCCAACGGGCTCATATCGAATTGTGGAAACAGGCCGGCCTGACCTTCGCCGCCGGCTCGTGGTGGGGCAAGGGCGGCGACCAGTGGTACCAGCACATCGACGCCGCCTTCGCGGGATATCTCGAACGGTGCGAAGGGCTCGGTTTCAAGATCTGCATCTACTGGGAAGACGTCCCGGGCAACAACCTCGATCGCACGCTGCGAGCCATCGCGCAATACGCGGCCAGTCCGGCCTATTACAAGCGCCACGGTTTGCCCGTGCTGTTCGTCTACAGCCGAGTCTACGAGAAAGTCGGGCTGGACGTCCTCACGGCCCTCTCCGACCGCTACTACCTCGTGCTCGAACGCCCGCCGGTTCGCAAGCTCCCCCCGGAACTTCCCCTCGGTTGTCATTGGTTCGGCGTCCCGTGGACGTCACCGGAACACCTGCTGCGTCAGTACAACGTCGTACGGGATAACCCCAATTGGGAACTGTTCCCCCTGATCTACCACGGGTTCGACAACACTGCCGCACGCGATCCGGGCACGCGATGGCCGGCCGGCGGATCCAGCGTCGAATGGTTCCAGAAGCAGCTTCGACTGGCTCTGTCGGCCGACCCCGAACATTTGATGTTCCCGTGGAACGAAATGGCTGAGCACTCGGCCTTCGAGCCGACCGTCGAGTTCGGCCGGACGTACTACGACGCTATGGCCAAGGCCGTCGCAGAGTTCATCAACCGACCGTGAGCGTTGCACACCGCGCACGGCCGACATCGGGGCGAACGTCGCGGTGCCCACCGCCGCGTGCGAAGCAATGACACCTGCAGCCTCCGCCGCGCCACGGCCATACGGCCGAGGCGCGGCGTATTTTCACCACGGACCACCGGACGGAACGGCGAACCGACGTTGCAACAGCGGAAAAACGTGTCCCCCGAACCGCACGGACGATTTCCCGTCCCATGATCATGCTCCAGATCCCGCGCCACGACGGTCACCAAGTGAGCGGACATCGCGTTTCGATTCGCCGTTAGACAACGGCATCGCGGAACTCGCGTCGTCACATCTTGCGAAACCCGCCCGCTCCTACCGACCCGCACGCCTTGCTTCTCCCGCAAGATCGGCACGACGGGCGCAAGCGACCACTCGCCGCGCCCGTTTCCGCATCGCTCCACTTCGCCCAACGGGCGCCGTGCACGACGCGGCCTGCAGGTCCGATAACGACGATGACGCACGGCTCTGCGCTGCGGCGAGCCCCGAGACCGATCCGTGCGTTTCGACAGGTGGTGAGCCGCGGTAAAGTGGTCGACGAACGACGGCGCACGTCCTGCCCCGCACGCCCGCGTGTCACCGCAGCCGCCATCGTCCGGAATCGCCCATCGGGCACCACCGTGCGCACCGCCCCGTTCGACGGCGCGACTCGCACCGCTGCTTGCTGATCGGGAAACCCACGATGCAAACATTTCAATCCAGTGAGAGCAGGCGGGCACGACTTGCGGTCGTATTGGCTTTGGGCGTGCTGCTGCTCGGCCCGGATCTGCCAACCTGCCCACACGCCGCGGCACTGGCCCAGCAAGCGACCGGCGACGCCAATGACGATGCGAACGACCAGCAGCAGTCGCCCGAGGATCCCTTCGCCGGCTCGCCGCTGTTGAAGCCGCCCGACACACCCGAAAAGACCTTCGACGCCGTCGTGCTGATGCTCGACCTGGCCAACGTCCGGCTTGCGCGGGCGTATCTCGAAATGTTGATGAAGCAGAATCCCACCGACGAGCAACTGCTCCGGATGCGTGCAAAGCATGGCGTGGCGACCTTTCTGCGTCTGGCCAACACCGAAGCACTGCAACCGTTGTCCATTCGGCTGCTGGAGCGGATGAACGCGGCGTTCCGCAAGCAGGCCGTCGACCCCGCACGGATCGACCGACTCATCCAACAGCTCAGCGGGTCGGCGCAACGGCGCGAAATCGCCGTCTTCCAGTTGCGCGAACTGGGGCCGGTGGCCATGCCACGGCTGCTCCAGCGACTCGGTCGGCCGCGGACGATGGATGAGCATGACCGGCTCGTTTACGTCCTGACGCGGATGGGCCGGCAGATCATCGGGGCGCTCCGCGCAGCTCTCGATTCGGATGACCCCGGATTGCGCTCGGCGGTCATCGAAGTCATCGGCCGCCTCGGCGATCAGGAAGACGCCCCCTACCTGCTGTTCCCGGCCTTTGCCCCCAGCGAACCGCAAAGTGTCCGCCTGCAGGCTCAGGAAGCGCTGGCGACGATTCTCTACGGTTCGCCGCGGCACATCAGCCGGTTGACCGCATTCGGAGTAGAAGCGCAACTGTTGCAGACCGCCCGCCGCCTGTGGCGTGACGCAGCGACACTCCCGGCCGACCCCGGTCGCCTGCCCGACTTCTGGATCTGGGATCCACAACAGCAAACCGTGCGGTTGATTCAGATCGATCCTGCCGAAGCGATGCTCTTCGAAGCGCACCGCTTCGCTCGGCAGGCCCTGCTGTTGAACCCGGAGTCCCTGCCGGCCCAGGCGACGTTCACTGCGATCTCGCTGGCCCGCGATGCCCGTACGGTCGACTGGGATCAACCATTGCCCACCGGGCCGGGCACAGCCGCCGATGCGGCCCTTTCCGCCGGTCCAGACGTGGTCGCCGCCGCCGTGCGGACCGCACTGCTGCATCAGGACAACCGCGCCGCTCTGGCCGGTTTACAGGTCCTGGCGCCGATGGCCTCGCCGAACATCCTGCGATCCGCCGACAAGCAGAAGTCGACCGTGCTGGCGGCGCTGAATTTCCCCGATCCCCGAGTGCAATTTGCGGCCGCCCGGATCGCCGTGCAGCTGGAACCGACCCGACCGTTCCGCGGTGCTTCGCGGGTGATCCTCGTGCTGGCGCAGGCGTTGCACGACGCCGGTCGGCCACACGCCCTGATCATCGATCCGAACCCCGCGCGTGCCGCCACCGTCGGCGGAATCATTCGCGAAGTCGGCTTTGACCCGGTCATCGCGGCGACGGGACAGGACGGTTTCCGCGTAGCGACGGAGCGTGGCGACATCGAACTGATCGCGGTCCATGTCAACGTCGTTCGGTGGCCGCTTTCGATGACGCTGGCCAACCTTCGCGCCGACGCCCGCACCGGTCTCACGCCGATCGTCGTCTACGGCCCCAACGAGCTGCGGCCGCGGATCGAACGACTGGCGGAACGGTATCGTCTGGTCCGCTTCATCATCGAATCCCGGGATTCCGGCAACGTCAAACTTCAGCTTGACCCATTCCTGCGATCACTGCGAACGCCGCCGCTGTCGCCCGATGAGCACAAGCGGCGCGCCAGACAGGCGGCCGAACTGCTCGCCACCGCCGCCGCCCTGCAACGACCGGAGGTCTTCGACCTGACCCCCGCCCTGCCCGCGCTGGTCGTCCGGGCAACCGACGAGGAACTCGGGTTCGATGCGCTGTACGCGCTCGGTTCGATTGCCGCCCGCAACGCGCAACGGCGACTGCTGGAAGTCGTCACCGGAAAGCCACTGCCCGTCCCACTGCGCGCGTTCGCCGCGCGGCAACTGGCCTACAGCATCCAGCGTTTCGGCCTGCTGCTGGACTCCCCCGACATCGCAGCCCTGCGTGCGACCGCTGCGGGCACCGCCGATCGCGACTTTCGAACCGCCATGTCGATCCTGCTGGGCACGCTGCAACCGGAGACGCGCCTCTCCGGCCGCCGCCTGCTGGAGCTGCCCGTGCGTCCGCCGCAGCCGCCCCAATGAGCGTCGCGGAAGCGTCGCTCCGGCAAGCACTCCACCATGTGGCCGTCGCGGCCGTGTCCGTTTTCCGGTCTCCGGCGCCGCCGGCATTCCCCGGCCGATACCTCGGACGAACTTCGTTTCTCCAATGGCGTGGCGGTCGGTTCCCGCCGCCACCGGCGTCGATGCGGCATTCCGTTTTTCACGCCGGCGCATCGGCCGGTCGCGACGACCGCGTCTGGGGAGCCCTCTGTGACCGTTGCGGACCATAGAAAAAGTCGAGCTGCAGCAGGTCCCGCTCGATCAGATCTTCAATGAACGTGGGCAGGTATCCGGTCGGCGTCAACGTGGTTCCGTTACGGCGGTTGAAGATGTCGACCATCGTCAGTTCCTGGGTGTCCGGATCGAAGCCGGCCACTTCGGTGATCTGGCTGACCACGCGACGGCCGCCTTCGGTGCGGTCGATCTGGACGATGATGTCGATCGCCGAAGCGATCTGGCGGTGAATCGCCACCACCGGCAGCTCCACGGCCATCAGCACGAGCACTTCCAGGCGCTTGATTACGTCATCGGTGCTGTTGGCGTGGACGGTGGTCATCGACCCGTCGTGACCGGTATTCATGGCCTGCAGCATGTCCAGCGCTTCGGGGCCGCGGCACTCGCCGACAATGATCCGGTCCGGCCGCATGCGCAGCGCGTTTCGGACCAGATCGCGGATGGTGTATTCCCCCGCCCCCTCCACGTTGGGCGGCTTGGCTTCCAACGTCACCACGTGATCCTGATGCAGTTGCAGCTCGGTGGTGTCTTCGATGGTGACGATACGTTCCTTGTGCGGGATGAAGGCCGACAGCACGTTCAGCAGAGTGGTCTTACCGGTTCCCGTACCACCGCTGACCAGGACGTTTTTCCGTCCGACCACGCAGGCTCTCAGAAACAACGCCGCGGCCGGCGTGATCGTCCCCAGCTCGATCAGATCGTCCATGCTGAAGCGGAACGCGGGAAACTTGCGGATGGTCAGGCACGGCCCCTTCACCGCCAGCGGCGGGATGATGGCGTTGACCCGCGATCCGTCCGGCAGTCGTGCGTCCACCAGCGGCTGACTCTTGTCGATCCGACGCCCGACGCCCGCCACGATCCGCTCGATGATCGCCTCGGTCACCTTGTCGGACAAAAACCGCCGCCCCGACAGCTCCAGTACGCCGTCCCGCTCCACGTAGATCCGATCGCTGGTGACGACCATGATCTCGGTAATCGTCGGCGCCCGCAGGAGATCCTGGAGCGGCCCGAAGCCGAACACCGTGTCCTTCAGGTCCTTCTTCAGCGTCCGCAGAATGACGTACTTCTTCAATTCCTGGTGCAGATGCAGACGAACCATCGGCAGGACCTTCGAAAAATGCAGCTCGACGCGGCGGATGCGACGGCTCAGGTCCGGCAGCTCGTCCAGCTTCAGCTTCTGATACACCAGTTGCAGAAGGTTGCGCAACTCGGCCTCCCGCTCGGGGACCAGCGTCTCGGGGACGTCGTATTCGTTGCGAGTGAGTTGCGCGAGGGATCCGAGTTCGCGGATGTCGGCATCCAGAATCAGCTGGTTGATCAACAGGTCCCGCAGAGTGAGGCCGATGATCTCCTCCAGCAGTGCGTCGTTTTCCGGGCCGAAAACGTTCAATTCCCGGCAGACGTCCTCGATGTTCCGCTCCAGCACCAGAATGCTTTCGCGGTCTCCCAGCCGGTTTTCTTCGAGATTGTACAGATCCAGGCGCTGCAGCAGTTGCTGATGGATCCGCAATTCCAACTCGGCCATGATCGAGCGGAGGTGCGCCTCCAGCTCGGCCTCGCTGATCGGAGCAGTCGTCTTTGCCTCGAAGGTCAGCGTGTACGGCCAGATGTGTACGGTTTCGGAGGCGGCGAACTTCACGGTCTGGCCGGTGGCCACCTCGCGCCCGCCCACCGACACACTGTTCAGCCCCAGATTGGTCAGCTCCAACCGGTCCCCATCCTGCCGGACGACGGCCTGTCGCTTGGAAACCAGTGGGCTGTGCAGCCGAAGATCACACGACGGATCGCGGCCGATCGTGATTTCCGCAGCTTCGGTCTCGAACTTCCAGCGTTGGCTTTCGTGGACGCGGTTGTACCAGATCTTCACGACGGCCTCTCCGCAAGATTCTCCGCCATGCCCGCCGAAAACGGCGGCCCCTTCGCCGCTGCTGTGCCCCTGAGCTGCGCGAAAACGCCCAGCGGCAGAGACTGCGCCGACAGAACGGGCGTACGCCGCCTCGGCCCACACATCACCAGGCCGGCCGGAGAGCACACGGAACCGGACGCCCCTCTTTTTTCCAACGAAGTGGTGGAATGTCGGTCGGCCGGCCCCGCTCAACGTCTCCGCAACCACACGCTCGCGGTCACCGCGCCGGCGGCAAACCCGATCACCGTCGCCGCGAACAGTGCCACCGCCTGCGGCATGCTGGCGTTCCACGTCAGCAGCCGAACGGTCACCGAATCGGTGTTCTGAAACACCACGATCACCACGATCAACAAGGCCACGACTGTCGCGGCCAGCTTCAACTTCGCTAACATGTCCGCGCTTTCATGTGAAAACGATTCGCCTTCGCGAGATTGGCCGAACGGCGCGCCCGCCGCCGATCGCGACCATCCGCTTCAGAAGTAGTCGATACCGCGGCACGCCCCACCGCGCGGCGACATACGGGACGTTCCCCGGGGACGTTTTTTCCTGCGATCGCCGCGGCCGGCAACCGGACCCGACCCCAGCGATGGAAACGCAACAGCCATTGTACATGGGCATCGAGATCGGCGGCACCAAGCTCCAGGTCGGCGTGGGCGACGGCGTCTCGACGACGCTGTATGTATTGGAACGCCGCACCGTGGACAAGAACGCCGGCGCCGAAGGGATTCTGCGGCAGCTCGGGGAGCTGGTGCCGCCGCTGACACGACGTTTTCCGGTCGCAGGCATTGGAGTCGGTTTCGGCGGCCCCGTCGATCCCACCGCGGGACGCGTGATCCGCAGTCACCAGGTCGCCGGGTGGGAGAACTTTGCGATCCGCGACTGGCTTCGGAAGCGGACCGGATGCCCCGTCGTGGTCGGCAACGACTGTGACTGCGCCGCTCTGGCCGAGGCAACGCTGGGCGCCGGCCGAGGCAAGCAGGTCGTGTTCTATGTCACC
>RFHO01000337.1 GCA_003696385.1 Planctomycetota bacterium
AGGGACCTGAAGGAGGAATCAACGTTGGCGAGATACATCGGAAGTATCGGCTGCCTCGGTTTGTTCGTCGCCGGATGGTGGATGCTGGGAGCGGATCGTACGCCGACCCCCGTGCTGTCCGCCCAGAGCATCTCGGCGAACCGCGCCGATCGGAGCGGCGCCCACGCCGCTGCGGCCGGATCGTACGGCCAACTGGATCGGGATCGGGCGGTCGCCGTGAACTGGCCACGACTGCCTTTCGGGCGGCATTCGTCCAGGCCGCGGGAACGGGCCACGGCAGACACCACCCAATACCGCGAAACGGCCCGGCGGCTGCTGCGGGATGCCCGCACGCTGGCTCGTCGCGGCGATTTCTCGGGCGCTCTGCGTCTGGTCGATCGGGCCGCGTCGTTTCCCGTGAAGTGGGCGGAAGGCGAGGAGTCGCCGCAGGTCGTCCGTGAGCAGATCGAACGGATGCGCCGCCACGGGGGAAACGGCGTCGATGCATTCCTGAATGCCGGTGATGCGGTGCCGCAGGCCGGCCTGATGCCCCAGCGGTCCGAGGCTGCGTCGGCCGAGACGCCGCAGGCGCAGGTGGCGCGGTTGATGAAGGATGCGCGTCGCGCCCTCCGGCTCGGGATGCTCGATCAGGCCGAGCAGCTGGTCCAGGCGGCTCAGCGGGTGGCCGACACGCACGAAATCCGGTTCGCAGCGGGTCAGGAGACGCCGCAGCGACTGCTGCGTGAAATCGCTGAGCGACGGGAGCGAGGGGCTTCCCCCGTCGTGCCGGTTGCGGCGGAACAGTCCCGGTCGGCCGGCAGGCCGGCAGCGGCAGCACCGGACTCCGCGCCGAAGGATCCGGAGAGTCGCAAGCAGTTGGCTCAGCGGCTGCTTGCAGAAGCCCGCGAGGACATTCGAAACAATCGTCTGGGCAGTGCCCGCGCCAAGGCTCTGCAGGCGCAGCGACTGAACGTGTCTTTCGGCCTGTTCGAAGAGCGCCCGGAACACGTGCTGGCGGACATCGCCCGGCTGGAGACGCAGGGGGCGAACGGAGACGGACCGTCGCAGCAGGCGGTTGCCTCGTTGCCGGAGATCCGACCGGCTCGACGCCGCGCGCCGATGGATTCGCCGGCGCACGCGGCTGCGGCGTCGCAGAGTGACGCGGAGGCTACACCGTCGGCCGCCGGCCCATTGTCGCCGAAGGAGCAGGCCAAGATGCTGCTGCGGCAGGCCCGCGAAGATCTGCGAGCGGGGCGCTTGGCGGAGGCACGTCGCGGAGCGCTGGAAGCGCAAAAGCTGAACGTCGAATACGACCTGTTCGAAGATCGCCCGGAACACATTCTGGCGGAGATCGCCCGCCGCGGTGGGGAGCTGGTCATTCCCGCGGATTCGCTGGAGGCCACGGCCAGTGCGGCACCGCCGGCATCGCCGGAACCGACTCCCGCGCGCACGCCTTCGAAGAGCCGCGCCGGAGAACTGCGCCAGCGGGCTTTGCAATTGCTGGCCGAGGCGCGGCAGGCCATCAAGGCCAAACGCTGGGATGTTGCTCGCGAGAAGGCCTTGGAGGCTCAGCGATTGGGCGATGTGGCCTACGGTCTGTTCGACGATCGCCCAGAACTTGTTCTCGCCGACCTGAAGCGGCTGGAATCGGCCGAGTTGCTCGCCCGCAATACAGCGCCGAAGCCCAACGCCGGGTCGGCCGAGCCGCCGCAGGCTGCGGTAGCGTCCGGTGCGGCTGCGGCCGACCCGCGGATGGCGGATCGCCAGCGGGCGCGGCAGTTGCTGCAACGGGCCCGCGCCGCTCTGAAAGCCGGTCGCCTGGACGAAGCCGCCCGCTTGGCCCAGCAGGCCGAGGCTCTGAACCTGAGCTACGGTCTGTTCGACGACCGTCCCGATCTTGTGCTGGCCGACATTCGTCGAGCGGCGGCGGAGTCGACGCCACAGATCGCCGAACGGACGTCGCAGCCGGACACATCGGGAACGGATGCTCGCAGTGGCGCCGAGGACGCTCATGAGCATGCCCAGCGCCTGTTGCGGCAGGCACGGACGGCCTTGCGCGCGGGACAGCTCGCGCTCGCGGAGCAGAAGGCGAAACAGGCTGCCGCGCTCAACGTGCAGTACGGCCCGTTCGACGACCGGCCGCAGGACGTGCTGGCAGAGATCGCACGACGTCGGGCGGCGACCAAGCCTTCCGCCGTGGCGAGCGCGCCAACGCCACAACCTGTGAAACGATCGGGCACGGCTGGGGCGCAGACGGCTCCCGGAACTGCACAGCCGGCCGTCGCGAACGCGGAGTCGCCGCAGGATCCACTCGCGGACCGGGCGCGGCGGGAGGAACGGCAGCGGCAGTTGCAGGCCAATCGTCGCCAAGCGCTGCAGTGGCTTCGGGAAGCACGGGCTGCGTTGCGAGCGGGCGATGCCAAACGGGCCGAGCAACTGGCCCGCCAGGCGCAGAAGCTGGAGGTGAACTACGGCGTGCTGGACGATCGGCCGGAGCGCGTGCTGGCGGAGATCGAAAAGCTCCGCGGTGCCCGAGACGACCGATCCGTTGCACAGGCCGAACGGATGGAAGAGAACCGGCACCGAGCGTTGACGCTGCTGCGCGAGGCACGCGATGCCATCAAACGCGGCGATCTGCAAACGGCACTCCAGAAAGCGAAGCAGGCGCAGCAGCTCGAAGTGGTCTATGGCGTGCTGGACGACCGGCCGGATCTGGTGCTGGCCGACATCGGCCGTATCCAGCGTCAGCGGGCGACGCGGATTGCGGACGCGGACGCCGAACAGCAGGCAAAGCGGGACCGCGCCATCCAGTTGCTGGCCGAAGCACGAGCGGACCTGGCGGCCGGTCGGATCGCCGATGCCGAACGCAAGGTGGCCGAAGCCGAAAAGCTCGACGTCGCCTATCGCGTGTGGGACGATCGTCCCGAGTTGGTCCGGCGTGACATCCAACTGGCGAAAAAGGCCCAGCCACGACCGGTCCAGATTGCCCGCGACGACCGCCCAGTCGAGCCCGGACGTGGAGCCGACCTGCCTCTGGTACCCCCGGCCGAACCGCGTCCTCGCAGTGTGAACGAACCGCGACCGTTGCCGGAGATGCCGTCCGTGGCGGCCGGCTCGGACGCGGGCAGCGGCAAGACACCAGCCGAAGACATCGCTCCGATCGCTCCGCAAGGCGTTTCCGCGCTGGATCTGTACAACCAGGGCATCGCGGCGTTGCGGCGAGG
>RFHO01000039.1 GCA_003696385.1 Planctomycetota bacterium
AGCCGCGACGCCCGATGCGGCAGCGACGTCCGCGGCGCACTTTCGGCGGCCGCCGGCCGGAACGGCTTCGTCGCGGTGCATTGCGGGTTTCTCACCACGAGCAATCACCGGAGGTGGGGCAATGGCGTGGGCACGGCAGTCGGTGGCCGCTCATTCGGCGCCTCGGGAGTTACGCGTCCGGAAGTAAACATAACAGACATTATCGGACGTTGGGGCTGCGGGACGTGCAAGGCGGTTTCGCTTGGAGATATGGGCGTGAGACCCGTCGACGACACCCGGAGTCGTTGTTGGGACCTGTGTGCCGCACCGCCGCACTGTCGTCACGGCGCTGCGGCATCCCGGTTGTCGAAGGCGGGCGAAGGAAGCACGCACGACGCTCGCCCACAGGCGGCGATCGCCACACACTCGCGATGTTCAGAAAAGTTTCGTGCTGTCCAGCAGCAGCGTCACCGGCCCGTCGTTGACAAGGGCCACATGCATGTGCTCCTGGAATCGCCCGCTGGCCACCGGGATATCGAACTGTTCGATCTCGTCGATGAAGCAGCGATAGAGCGTTTCGGCCTTGTCGGGAGGCGCCGCGGCCACGAAGCTCGGCCGGCGACCTTTGCGGCAGTCCCCCAGCAGCGTGAACTGACTGACCACCAGCATCGCACCACGGACGTCGCGCAGCGACAGGTTCATTTTTCCGTCGGCGTCTTCGAAGATCCGCAGGTCGACGATTTTCCTCGCCAGGTACTGCACGTCGGCCAGCGTGTCCGTCCGGGCCACTCCGAGGAACACCAACAGGCCCCGCTCGATCGCCCCTACGGTTTCGCCGCCGACATGAACGGCCGCCTGACTGACGCGTTGCACGACTGCCCGCACGTCCGCAACCTCCCGGTATCTGTTCGGAACCGTCCCCATCGTCGCGACGCCTCGCGGCCGTCGCCGGGATCAGTACCGTCCGCGGCGACGCTCCTTGGCCGGCAGAATTTCCATGCAGGTCGTCCACCAGCCCGTGAGGATCGTCTCGACGAACTCTTCCGGCAAGCCTTCGGCCCGCATCTCGCGAGCCAGACGCCGATGGTCGTACTCGATGGGGACGAAGTCGACCGTGCACACAGGGCCGTCTTCCACACGCCCGTGCTCGGAAAACTCGGCCACGGCGTACCACACGCGCGTGGTACCGTCGTTGGCCGGTCGGCCCAGTACGCCCACGTTGGCGAACAACCGCCCGCCGCTGAGGCCCCGCTGCCAATGCAATCCCGTGTGCGTGGCAAAGATCGCGTCGGCAGCATGCTCTTCCGCTAGGCGTTCCAGAAAAGCCGTAGAGGTCGTCGATTCCCACAGGAATTCGTTGGTGCGCCGAGGGCTGCCGTGGCACAGCAAGACGCGTCGTCCGTGCACGTTCAGCCGGATTTCCGGAGGCAACGTGCGGAGGAACGCCCTGTTCTCGGCGGACGTGTTGGACAGCGTGTAATCGAAGCTGATCTGGGCGAAGTAGTTGTCTCGCGGATCGGTGTACCCGCACTGACAATCCGATAGCTCGTGCCCGATGCTGTGGTCGTAGTTACCCTGCACACACGGAATGGAGAACTCACGAATCAACTCGATCGTCCGGTCCGGGTGAGGTCCGAACGCTCCCAGATCGCCCAAACAGTACATCCCGTCGACGCCACGCCGCTTGGCGTCCGCGATCGCTGCGCGAAGCGCAAGGTAGTTGTTGTACACGCCGCCGAACAGCGCCAACCGCATCCCGGGAATCTCCTCAACTCGCCGGATGATCCGTTGCCGGATCGCTCTGCCCGGCGGACGCACCGCGACGCGTGCCGGCGACCGCCGGATTGGAGCAGATCGCTCCGTGGAGATAACAGGTGTAACAGGCCCCGTGGCAAAGCGCGAACGGTTGCTCCACGGCTTCGTCCAGATCGCGGCCGAGCAGGGCATCCGGAAAGTCGAGCAGGATCGGACACACCGCAACCCCGCGGTCGGTGATCACACGCGCGTGATCGCACAGCAGATGCGAGCGGTCGAACCCTTCCAGCATCTCGGCCGTCACCCGTTCGGACGGACGGTAGCCGCACGTCCGCCGAGCTTCCGCACCGATCTGCAGCCGCGGCAGGATCTTCAGCCGGGCCCGCGTGTAGCCGGCTTGTTGCGCGAGCACTTCGCGAAACCGCGCGACGATTTCGGTGTCCTGTTCCATGTCCCAGGTCCGCGTCATCGTGATGATCGGCAGGAAACCCGCTTCGACCAACCGCCGCACGCCGACCATGGCGCGGTCGAACGTACCCGCTCCCCGGATCGGGTCGTTGATTTCCGGGCAGGGGCCATCCAGCGAAACGCGGAACTCGAGACTGTAGGGGCTGCCCTGCTCCGCCGCGGCCAATTCCTCCAGCCACTCCGGCTTCAGAACCGTCGCATTGGTGAGCACCGTGGCGGGGCCGACTTCCAGCGTCGCCTTCAACATCGCGACCAGTTGCGGATGCAAAAACGGCTCGCCGCCGGTGAAGTAGTACTCGCGCACCCCGTATCGTTGCCCCGCTTCCAGCCCGCGCAAGACATCGTCCAGCGTCAGGAAGTCGTACGTCTTGTTGTGCGGGCTGCAACTGATGAAGCAGTGGGCGCACTGAAGGTTGCAACGTGTGCCCGCGACCTGAAACCACAGCTCGTCCAGCGACGACAGGCCGATCAGCGGTGCGTCACACGCTCGATCCGTAGCCCGCACGCTCACGTCGTTTCCCCTCACGTGTTTTCATGATCGCGTCTTCGACGACAGCGCGCACTGCGCTGCCGCGGGAAGCGTTCGATCGACAGGCTGCCGCGGCATCCCGCCGGTCACACCAGGTTGTCGAACACTTGCCGGATCTGCCGGTGCCCCGTGGCCAGCAGGAAGTTCGAATTACGCCCGAAGCTCTTCGCCCCCAGCACGAACAGCCCCGGTTCAGGGTTCCGCAGCAGTGACGGATCATCCAGCGAAGTGGTCGCCAGGCAGTCTGCACCAGTCTCGCCCAACAGCGCCGCGGCCAACTTGATCGGACCTTCGGTGGCATAGCACTGATGCACTTGCAACTCGCGCAACGGCTCCCAATCCGGCCGATAACCCACGTTGGCAACCAGACGATCACATTCGATCGCCACGTCGTTATTCTGGAAGTCCGCGGCGAAGACTCCACCGCAGCTCCTGAGATCGGTGCGGCCGCTCTCATCGGACGCGGACAACTCCCCACGCCCCGCAGATCCAGCGGATGCAAAGGACGTCCGCCGTACCGTCAGCCGCAGGCGCCGCGTTCGTCCCTGAGCGATACGGACGACTTCGAAACCCGGCAGCCAGCGCACGCAGGGGCGCCCTCCCGTGGCCAACGCATTGGCCCGCTCGGTGATTCGCCGCCGCTCCGGCAACGGGTCGTCCGCGATCACGGGAATCGGCGTGCCGCGATCGCCGCGCCGCGTGATCCAGAGCACGGCGTTCTCCGACTCGGCTGCGGCGGCCACATTCAACACGCTCGTTGCCGCCGAGTACCCTGCCCCCACGATCACGATCCACGCGTCGAGACATCGCGCTCCGTCCGGATCGGCAACCGAACGATCGGCTTCTCCGGCACGCTGCACGGATCGCGGGTCCTCGTCCGGGTCATAGATCCGATGATCCGCTGGCGAGACCAGTTCACGCTCGCCGGGACAGGGCATGCCTCCCGCGCCGACCCAGTTCGTCTGTCCGTAGGTGCCCGAACAATCCACGACGATATCGGCCCACAGATCCCATTCGCGGACCGAGCCCCGCTGATTTTCGTCCCGTGTCTCGACCAGTATCCGAAACGGCTGGCTGCGTCGCGCGCGGGCCGACAGTTCGGTCTTCAACACGCCGGGGCGGCCGACACCGACGACGCGGGAGCGCAGGTGAATCACGTCGCCCAGGACGGGATGCTGCGCAAGCGGCTCGAGGTACGCTTCGATGAACTCGTCCCCCGTCAGCAGTGCGTCGGCAGGAGGAAGTCTCCGTCCCTGGCCGGCCTGTTCGAGCAACCGCCGCCCCCACGGCGACGCATTCATCCCGAACGGGCTGAACAGCCGCACGCCGCCCCACTCCCGGACGTGTGCGGCGATGGCGTCACCCTGTTCCAAGACGGTGACGTCGTAGCCCTCGATCCGCGCATACGCCGCCGTTTCCAGGCCGATCGGACCGGCTCCGATGATCGCGACGCGGCCTCGGCTCATTCGGTTCCCTCGCAACCGCAGCGTCTTCCCGTTCGGCCAAACCTCGTCGGAGCGGTTGCCCCGCGGGGGCCACGACTGACTCAGACGTGCGAACGGTCCGTGACCACGGCGAACGCGTCGCACGCGAGGCTCAGGGGCTGCTCCAACACCATCTCACGCACCAACACGGCCGTTCCCGGCGAATTCTGAAGTCCGGATCGGAAATGGCCCGCGGCGACGAAGAGGTTGTCGATGCCCGGCATCGGGCCCAGATACGGCAACCCGCGTTCCGCCGCCGGACGAAGGCCGGCCCACGTGCGAACGACCTCCGCGTCTCGCAGGCGCGGTACCAGCCGGATCGCAAAGTCGATCAGTTCGCGCACGGCTGCTGCCGTGGTCTGCTTGGCAAAACCGACGTCCTCTTCGGTGGACCCCACCAGCACGAGCCCATCCGGTCGCGGCACGAGATATCGACGGCCGACCTGGATGATACGGTTCAAAACGGCTCCGTCTGTGCGAAGCAACACGATCTGCCCGCGAATGGGCCGAATCCGGATCGGCTCCCCAAACGCCGAAGCAAGCTGAGACGCCCAGGCTCCAGCCGCCAGGACGTACCGCTCGGCGGCGATCCGCCCGCCTCCTGCAAGCTCCACCGAACGAATCCGTCCCCTCTCGACGTGCCAG
>RFHO01000338.1 GCA_003696385.1 Planctomycetota bacterium
GGACCGCACGCCGACCGCCGACAACGCCACCACCGCCACGGGTTGCCATCCAGGAAACCACCGTGGCCACCGCGCGGTCGAAGGGCCTCCCCGCGACGCGCCCGCGATCATCCGCACGCACATCTCCAATGACGATCCCAACAGTCCCGCAACCCACAACGTCCACCCGGGGCCGCGTAACGACAATGCGAAATGCCCCAAACACAGACCACCGATCCAGAACACACACACCACGGCCGGTCCGCAAAACCGCGCAAGCCGACTCCTCCACGCGACATTCCAACCGCGCGCACTCCGCTGCCCCGCTTCGAAAAGCGAAAAGCCCAGGGGCATCGCCGCAATCACCACCAGCCCGACCAGAAGCAGCTGGTGCAAAACGGCGTCGGCCACGTGGACCTTGATTGCAAAGCACACCGTGACGATGCCGGCGTTGAGCATCACCAGAAGCGCCGGCCAAGCCGAGCACAGCGCGGCAAGCCATTGCGCCGAAGTCCCAACCGGCCGCCCGTTGCGCCAAAAACCGCTGGCCGCTCGACCGTCGCGGGATTCGCCGTCGGAACCGCGCCGCGCATCGGCACCAGGACGACCGCCGCCATGCGTCGCGGCCGTCCCGCGGCCCCGCACCGCCCCCAAACGCCGCAGCCACCGCCCGCAGACCATTCCCGCCAGCAGCCCCGCCGCCCACGCGTAGACCATCCACACGCCTGCCAGCGTCCACTGGGCCGCCAGCCGGAGCAGCGCCAGGGCTGCCGACGACGCCACCGCCACCTGGATGGCCCCCACCGCAGCGTTCATCGCGACGAACCGACAGTTCTCGCCAATCGGCGCGTCGCCAAACTCCCTCACCGCCCCGCCTGGCGCAACCGCATCGGTCCCGGCGCGTCCGGCACGCCCGACGGCGTTCGCTCGGCCCGGCGGCTCCGCCGTGCCATTCAGATCCTCGGGGCTGCGGCCACGCCGGCCCGCCGTAAATGCAACGACCGCCGCGGCCACCAACCACAGCGCCGCCAGCCACCCATCGACCGTCGCAGCACCGACGTCGGGCAAGACGACCACCGGCACGCACGCCAACGCAACAACGAAAGACATGCACTCCGTCCAGCGTTCCGCATCGGTTCGTTCGGTCCCGCACGCCGCCGTACCGCCGCGACGTCCCCGTGCCCACGACAAGTCGCCGCGCATGATCCCGTTCGCCAGACCGACGAATGCGGACATCAGCACGACCGGCTGGAAAAGCCACAGCGCAAACGCACCGCCCAGCCAGAGCGCTTCGGTGACCCCCTGCGTCGTCGCCGCAGTCGCTCGGACCGCCGCCAAACGATCGGCCCATCCGGAGCGGCCCAGCTGAATCACACTCAGCCCCAGCCCCGACAACGCGACCAGCATCGCGGGCCCCACGGCGTGACGCGTAAGCCGCTCCGGACGACGGGCCGCCGCGTGATCCCGTGACCACCGGGCGATCCGCGCAGCGAGGCTTCGGCCCAACGTTCCCAGGCAGACGACTACGGCAAACATCGCCAGTCGCGTGTTCGCCTGGTCACCGGCCAGCGGGAGCAACGGCATCGTCCACTGCACGACGGTCGCAGCGATCAACGCGCCCAGCAAGGCGGCCCCCAGCGGCGGCCGGTACGCCCACGCCCGCCCAGCCACAATCCGGATCCCCGCGGCTACAGCGGCCATGCGACGACCACTGGCCGCAGAATCGTTCCCGCAGACCTGTTTCGCCTCCGCAGGCCGCCGCGAACGAACACGCCTGCGTGCCAAAGAGCTGCGCAACTCTCAGCCTCCCTGCCGTTTGTCGCGTCGGGAGCGTCGACGCCGGCGCGACGAATCCCACCACCGTCCCGCCATCCGCCTCGTACCTGTCACCGCGCCGGAACGTCGGCCCGATCTCCTGCCCCCGCGTTTTGATTTGATTCCGCCCCAGCGATCACCGAAGTCGTGGTTTGTACGGAACCGAATCCCGCTCCGGCAATACCAATCGCACACCGCTGCGCACGCGCCCACATCTCCACCGGCCACAGACGTCAGCCCGGCACACAGTCGCATCCTCGCTGCGGCGTCGAAACTACTCAAAGCCCACCAACGATTCGGATTCGGGCGGCTCCGCCGACCCACGCCAAACAGCAGCCGCCGAATCCGCCAACTGCACGCCCCCCCCACACGACGGTCGGCGGGGATCTTCCTTTCCCGCAAAGGCTTCCTGCCTGTGGCGGGAGGCCCCCTCAGGCAATCGCTGATCTCCGACCGTTCACGAACCGATACACGCCGCGCCAACGGAACATTGCGCATCGCCGGTACAATTCGAACGGCCCGAAAAACCGTCACATCCGGACGATGAAGCGCATCCCCTTACCAAATCGAGACATATGCGTCCCGTCCGCATGTTGTCCGGCTGCAGCACGCCTCGCTCCGGCACGTCTCCTGCAGCTCTGGCTTCCCAATCGGCATCGCTGTACGAAACCGGACAGACGCCGCAGACGTCGCAGTTCCTACATTTTGTGGAATTTTCCCACACCTCCCAAATTGCGGCCTATGATTGATCCGAACGGTCGCGAAGGGCGTAGCAAAGCGGCTTTGCGACCGGCGGACGGATCGCCCCGAGGCGATGTCCGTGTGGCATATCGAAGCTTGGCGGGCCATGCGAACAGCGGACGTCCACCTTTTTCCGGCGCGTGCACGCCGCAGTTCCGGAAAAGGTCCATTCGTCCGTCTGACAAACAGCCGTCACGTGCGTCAGCATCAGGGATAAGACGGCAGGGATGCGCCGAAACCGGACCGGCGAACCGCAGCGGGTCTCTCCCGAAGCTTCCGCAAGCTTCGGCTGCGGCCGGGGCCGGTGGAATCGGGACAAAGGAGGAACCGAAGATGAGGTCGTTCGAGAAAGGGGCTCAGACGTGGAATCGCAAACGGTCTTCACCACGGGACAAATCGCGAAAATCTGCAACGTCGCACCGCGGACGGTGAGCAAGTGGTTCGATTCGGGACGCCTGCGCGGCTACCGCATCCCCGGCTCCAAAGATCGACGCGTTCCGCGCGAAAACCTGATCCAGTTCCTCAAGGAACACGGGATGCCGTTGGGCGAGCTGGAAGACATGGCGATGGGCAAAGTGCTCATCGTGGACCCCAGCGGCTCGGTGCTCTCGCAGATCTCTGGTGAGTTCGACAAGAACTACTACCGGCTGGAATCCGCCGGCACGGCCTTCGAAACCGGCACTCTGCTTCACTCCTTCCATCCGGACTGTGTCGTCATCGACCTGGCGGTGGGCCCCAAGTCCGCGGAAGAAATCGCCCGTGGTCTGCGGCAGCACCAGGCCACTGCCGACGTCGTCCTGATCGCCATTCTGGACAATGCCGATCAGGCCAAGATGGTCGACCTGACGCTGTTCAACGAAACGTTCCGCCGGCCCTACGACGCGGCCTTGCTCGCCGAGCGCGTCCGTTCGCTCGTGCAACGCAAGCGGTCCCGTTGACCGGCAACAGGCGTCGCCGGCGACGCCTGATCAGTGGCCGTTCGGCGCATTCGAGTCGGAAACCGTCACGCGAGCGTCCACGCCTCGGCCGGTGCGACTCGACTGGGTACATCGGTCGCCGCCGTGAGCACGGCAGCCGCGAACGCCATCCCCTCAGGGTCGTCCTCGCCGGGAAAGACAACCGCCGGCTCACCGGCCGATCGAGGCATGGTGCTCTCCGGCAGCGGCCGATCGCCGTGCCGATGGAGCCGCACGACCAGAACCGGCCACCGTGTAGCGGTTTGCCCGTTTTCAAACGCGTTTGCGCCGTGCTGCGGCCGGCCGTGACAATCGAACGCCGGGGCCCGCGCCCGGTCGGCATGGCAGAGCGGATCCCCGGCGGGGCTGATCGCCTGTACGATCGGCTCCGGAAACCGACGCGACAGCGCGCGTACGGCCGCTTGGAGGGCGACGCGTTCGCCCGACTCTTCGGGATCGTCCTGCACGGCGACGTACAACGGACGTTCCGACAACCGGCACCGCCACTGCCGCAAAGAAACCGCCGTGGTTGGCAAGCACCAGTCGGCGGCGACCTCGCAGGCCGGATCCAGGACAAACCGACGGTACGTCAAGCCGGGATGCGGAATGACAAGCCGGGCATCGTCCATGCGATGGGAGCCGTACAGCAGCACATCCAGATCGATCGGTCGCGACGTCCAGCGTCCCGACGGGCGACGCCCCAGTGCGCTCTCCCAATGCCGCAGCCGATCCAGGAGCATCCACGGGTCCAGACGTGTCCGCACCGTCACCGCCGTGTTCAGATAGGTCGGTGCTTCACCGACTTCATCCGTGCCCTGCATCGGCCTGGATTCGAACAGACCGGCGGCGCGGCAGTCCCCGAAATCCGCGTCACACGAAAGCCGTTGCCAGAACTGCGCGAAGGTCGCCTGCACGTCGCCCTGATTGCCGCCGACGCCGATCAGGCATTCCGTCCAGCGTGACATCGCAACCACTCGCCGAACATGCTCGCATCCGGCGCCGACCACCACCGCGGCCAGCCCACCGGGCGCGAACGGTCCGATCATCCGACCAAACGAAAACAGACAGAGCCCGACGCACCGGCCCGCCGCTCGCCACACGTCGACAGACACACTCGAACCGGATCACGACGAAGGGCGATGCGCCCGCTTCCACCGGATTTGCCCCGGCGGACCGTTCACCGAGCGGTATCACCGGACCGTCCCACCCGCACGCACTTCAGAGTACGTCTGTCGCGTGCATACAGCCGGCCACCGGCCAAAGCCGGCAACGCACGAGTCGTGCTGTCGAACAGTGTCACTCGAGTCAGCGGTCGGAAGCGTCGCATGTCCGGCGCCCACAGCACGAGCTCGCCGTCCGTCTTCAAAAACACCGCTCGGTCCCTGGCGCGGATGGCTGCTCCGTATCCGAAATCGGGAACGGACCACAAGACGCGTTGCTGCCGAGGATCGATGCACCGCAGTTCTCCGGGCGTCAGTCGTTCCTGGCCGTGAATCCCGAACAGTTTGCCCTGGTACTCGATGCAGGTCATGTAGTGATTGGACATGATCTCATCGCTGCGCCACAGGATCCGGACATCGTCCGCGGACAGTTTCGCCCACACGGCACCGACGCCGTAATGCGCCGAGACGAAAAGCCGATCGCCGAGCACCAAGGGCGTCGCCGCGTTCACGGTGGGCCCGCGGCGACCGAACGGAAAGGAAAACGCCACCGTGCCGTTGCGGGGATCGAGCCCCACGCAGTTCAGCCGCGTCACACACACGACGCGGGGTTGGCCGCCGAGCGTGGCGACCACCGGCGAGGAATAGCTTGCCGCGTCTTCGACCGCCGTCCAGAGCGTCCTGCCGGTTTTCAGATCGAAGGCAACAACGCCGGCTCCCTTGCGCGCACCGCCGACGTTCACGATCACCCGACCGTTCCACACCAGCGGAGTGCTGCCGGCTCCAAAATATCCCTCCGGCGCGTCGAACACGCGGTGCGTTTCGACCTCCCAGAGCACTTCGCCATCGCGCAGATTCAGACACCGCAGCCCGCCCTGGGCCCCGTACACGATCACGCGCTGGCCGCTGATCACCGGTGTGCAACGCGGTCCGTCGTCGTCGACGAACACCGAGGTGTAGCTCGTGGGGAATCCCCTCCGCCACCGAACCCTGCCGCTGGCGGCATCCATCGCCTCGACGATCTCCTCGTCGCCGACGCGATGAAACAATACGCACGTGCCGCCGGCAACCGCGACTCCGGCCAACCCACGGCCGACGGATCGTTGCCAGATCACCGGCGGCCCGCCGGCCGGCCACGATTCCTCCAGTCTCTCGTCGGATGCCGCGACGCCGTTCCGATGCGGCCCCAGGATTTGCGGCCATTCCCCACCGGCGGCCGAACCGCCCATCACCGTCACGCCGGCCAGCAGGACCGTCCATGCCACCCGGCCCAATCCCCGTCCTTTGACTTTCATCGGCTGATTCCTCGCATTCCCGGGACATTACGGCGGCCGCGGCCCCTCCGGTGGCCGATTCGTCTCACTCGGTCACAGGGATCCAATCGGACTTCGGCCCGCAGTACACGACCGTTCCGCCGTCGGAGCCGCCGCCGGGACCCAGTTCGACGATCCAGTCGGCTGCGTCCAGCACCAGCGGGTGATGGTCCGCGACGATCACCGCATGCCCCACCGAGGTCATGGTACGCAAACAGTCGAGCACGCGTCGCACGTCGTCGTCGTGCAGTCCGCCACTGGGCAGATCGACCAGGATCAATCGACGCCCCCGCGCGGCGGCGAGCAGCTCACGGGCCAACTTGATCCGCTGGATTTCCCCGCCGGAAAGCGTGGCCAGCGACTGCCCGAGCGTCAGGTATCCCAAGCCCACGTCACGGACCACCTGCAGCGGCTGCTGGATTCTGCGTTGTCCCCGGAAGAACGTAAATGCATCCGCCACGGTCAACTGCAGGATCTCGGCGATCGATCGCCCGCGATAATGCACCTGCAGAATTTCCTCGGCGAATCGCCGACCGTTGCACTCCGGACAGGTCACGGCCAGCTCTCCCAGAAACCGCATGTCGACGGTCACCGTACCCAGGCCATGGCACCGCTCGCACCGCCCTGCCGGGGCGTTGAAGCTGAACGACCGGGCACTCAACCCCAGCTCCACCGCGTCCGCGGTCTCCGCCATGAGTCGTCGAATGTGGTCATAGAACTTCAGGTAGCTCGCGACGCAGCTGCGCACCGCGCCCTTGGGCCGCTGGCTCTCGATCATGACGACGCCCTCGAAGCTCCGTCCGTGCGGCTCGGGAACCTCCAGCACGACGCGACCACCGGCGGGGGCAACCCGTTCTTCGCCCGTTGTCGGGACGCGGCATCGCCGTTCTGCCCCGTCATCGGCCCCATGGGTGAGTGCAGCGGCAATGGTATCGCACAGCAGCGCCGTCTTGCCCGCACCTCCACTCCCGGTTACCACGGACAGCCCGAGCAGCGGAACGCACACGCTGCATCCGCGGAGGTTGCGCGCCGATGCTTCGCAGATCCTCAGCCGCGGCGGGGACGGTTCGACCACCGGCACGCGCCCTTCCGAATCACCCGACCTGCCGACAGTGCTCCTCGCCGAAGGACGATCGGTCGCCCCTCCCGCCGCCGATCCGGACGGCCGAGAACGCGGATCGTCCGCAATCGTGGAATCGACGCGATCGGATTCATCGCGACCACCCGGCAGTCGGTCTTCGACGGAAACCACGCGTCCACCTTCGCGACCCGCCCCGGGGCCGAGTTCAATGACCCGGTCGGCCGCTTCGATGCACTCCCACGCGTGGTCGACGACGACCACGGTGGCCGGTCGGCCGGTCAAAGCCCGAAGCGCGCGCACCACCACCCCTCGCTCGCGGGGGTGAATGCCGTAGGTCGGCTCGTCCAGCACGTACAGCGCCTGCACCAGTCCGTTGGCGAGTAGTGCGACCAGTTCCGCGCGTCGCCGTTCGCTCATCCCCAGGCTGCACACAGGTCGACGCAGCGGCAGGTATCCCAAACCGAGGTCGCTCAACAGACGCAGCCGCGCGCGCACGGCGTTCAACGCTGCTCGGCGGACGACGCCCCCCACGCGATCCGACTCGTCCCGCAGCGTTTCCAACCACGCTTCCGCTTCCGTGACGGTCAGGCACAGCACTTCCGCGATGCTCCGCGATGCCGGGGTGTCCTCACCGTGACCATTTCCCAATCGCACGCCCAGCGCGACATCGTTCGATCCGCTCCCCAGACACCGCGAACAATGAGCCGATTCGCCCAACGCCGACAGTCGCTCCCGGTCGACCCTGCCGCCGGCGATCCCTGTCCCGCCGCATGATGGGCACGGTCCGGCGCTGCGGACCGTTTCGGGCAGTGCCGCGTCCCCCGCGCCTGCCCGCAGGCCGCGATACCGGCACGGCCGCAGGTCTTCCGCGGCTGGTTTCTGGAAGTCCACCCGGCACCGCGGGCAATGCAGCCCCAGCGCTGCGTACCACAGGCCCCAGCGGTCGCCATCGACGCCGAGAACCTGATCGAACACCGTGTCGGCCGAGCCGTGAAGCGGCGCCGCCTGCGCGCCGTCGGCCAGCCGCACCAGCACAGCACAGCGACCGCCGCCGTACCGGTACGCCGTTTCGACGGCCTCGGCGAGACGCAGACGTCTCTCCCTCACCGGCGTCTTGAATCGGTCGACAACGGCCAACCATTCCGCCACTGCGACACCCGCAGCATCGGCCCATTCCCGTAAGACCCGTGGACCGTCGAGATACACCCCCCGTGCGCATTCCGCCGCCGCACCGACGGCTCCCGGACGCGGCCCCGCGGTCACTGCGAACCAACGCCGGAAACCCGCTGCCGCAGCCCGGCTCAGCGCCTCCGACCACGATCCCGGGGGTTCGTCCGTGGCCGCTTCCCCACCCGCAGTTCGACGCCGTGCGCCCGCTTCATCCCCGGAGGAAAGACCGCAGCGCCACGGCCATACGGGAAACGCAATCACGACCCTCAATCCAGGCGGCAGTCCCGACAGCCAATCCACAACATCGTCGCTGGTGTAAGGCCGCAGGGAGCGCCCGCACTCCGGACAATGGAACCTGCCTTGGTGGGCGAACAGCGCGCACAGCGGATCGATCAGCTCCACCAGCGCCGCCACGGTCACCCAATACGGGAGCGGCGGCGACACCTGATTCAGAACCACAGCCGGGGGAAGCGGCCCGATCGCATCCGCGTCCGGCTTCTGCAGGCCGCGGAGCAGTTCGGCGGCCCGGGCTCCCAGGCTCTGCCCATAGCGCCGTCGGGCTTCCGTGAACAGCGTATCGATGACGAGCGAGCTTTTGCCCGAACCGCTGACACCCGTCACGGTCGTCCAGCGGTTCAGCGGAAACGCGACCGTCACACCTTTCAGATTGTGGACACGCACGCCGCGCAGCTCGATCTGGCCGGTCCGGTTCATCGTTCCACGATCCATGCGATAGGGGCCGACTCCGCGCCCACACATGCGGAAACCCCGCGACGGCGGTGCGCAGAGACACGTGGCACCCAGCAGCCTCAGCCGTCAAAGTGACCGGCGATCAGCGGAGGTCGAAAGACGGTCCCCTCGCCGATGGCGATGGCATCACGCACCATCCGAATGACGGTGTCCGCCGTCGGCGGTCGAAGGTAGGCGGTGGCCAGAGGTTCCCCCGCGCGCACGGTATCGCCGATTTCCACGTGCATCCGGAATCCGACGGCGTGGTCGATGGGCTGTCCCTGATGCTTGCGCCCGCCGCCGGCCTCGATCAGCGCATAGCCGATCTGTTCGGCGTCGATGCCCAGAATGCATCCGGAACGGTCGGCGTTCACGTCGCGCGGCTCCGCCAGCGGCAGTCGTGCGGTCGGATCGCCGCCCTGTGCACGCACCATGCGGCAGAAGTATTCATAGGCGTCGCCCCGGTCCAGCGCTGCGCAGACCGTGGCCTGCAGTTCTTCCGGCGGCGATTCCCGGTGAATCCGACGCAAAGCGGACACCGCCAAGGCTTCGCACAGCGTACGCACGGGTCCGTGTTTTCGGTCGCGCAATACTTCCACGGCCTCGATGACCTCGGTGGCATTGCCCACCATTTCGCCCAATGGCTGATTCATGTCCGTGATCAGGGCGGTCGTTCGCACGCCGCAGGCGGTACCGACGCGAACCAGCGATTCGGCCAGTTTCCGGGCGTCCGGCAACCGCTTCATGAACGCACCCGTCCCATGCTTGACGTCCAACACGAGCGCATCCAGCCCTTCCGCCAGCTTCTTGCTCATGATGCTCGCCGTGATCAGCGGAATCGAAGGCACGGTGCCGGTGACGTCCCGCAGCGCGTACAGGCGGCGGTCGGCCGGAACCAGGTCCTCGGTGGCGCCGGTGATCACGCACCCCACATCGCGAACCTGACGTCGGATTTCCTGCAGCGAGAGGTCCGTGCGGAACCCCGGAATTGCCTCCAACTTGTCCAGCGTTCCACCGGTGGGACCAAGCCCACGGCCGGAAATCATCGGCACGCGCACCCCACAGGCGGCAAGCAACGGCGCCAGAACCAGTGACGTCTTGTCTCCGATTCCACCGGTGGAATGCTTGTCGACCAACGGCCGATCCGCAGCCGTCCACGAAAGCCGTGCTCCGGAATCGAGCATCGCTTGCGTCAAGGCGGCCGTCTCCTGCGGCGTCATCCCGCGGAAGTACACCGCCATCGCCCATGCCGCCATCTGAGCATCCGAAACCGTGCCCTCCACGAATCCCGACACCAGGGCGGCAATCTCTTCGTCGCTCAGGACGTGTCCGTCGCGCTTGCGGCAAATCGTCCTGACGGGATTGAATGCAGGCATGCGCTACCTCCGCAACGCACCGCAGCGGTCTCCGCCGCACCCGGCCACTGTGACGTCCGCTGCTTTTGCTGACGGGCCCGGCCGCCACCATCGGCCAGCGGCGGATCCAACCAGGTGCCGCCCGCGCCGTTCCCCTTCATCGCCGCGGTTTCGTGGCGACGACCACGAAGTACTCGCCGTACCGTTCCACATCCACGGTGCCGAACGAGCGCTGGCAGCGGTCCACGAACCAGTCCGCCGATTTCGTGACGACGTGCAACCGTCCTCGCGGCGCGAGCAACCGCTGAGCCGTGTCAACGAACAGCTCCGCGATGCGATAGTCCGAGAAATATGGCGGGTTCGTCAACACGCAGTCGAACGGCGCGAATGCATCCAGGTGCCCATCGGCGTTCAGAATCGCGCGGACATTGCCCAATGCGTTGCGTTCGGCTCCCCACTGCGTGCACTGCACGGCCCGGGCGTTGGAATCCACCGCCACCACGCTCCCTTCGGAAACCCTCCACGCAGCGGCGAAGCTCACCGCTCCCGCACCGCATCCCAGTTCCAGAACGCGATGCGCAGGCTGCAGCCGCGGCGTCGGGCAGTATTGCGAGGCGGATTTCACCAAAGCCGCGTCGACCGGCGCCGGCCCCCCTGCATTCCCGGCAACCGGATGTTCGACCGCCTGCTCCGAGCCGACGAGTCCCGGCACATGCCCCGGGAGCGTCTCGTCGCTGCCCGAACGCGGCCTGGGCACATCCGAATGGCCCGGAAGTCGCATTCCGACCGGTGGCCCCAACGAACGGATCAGTGCCCGCGCTCCGGCATCCAGCCGCCGATGACAGAACACGCCCGGACGCGTGATCACGGTCAGCAAGCGGTCCAGGTCACGGAACACGAACTCCGCCGTGTAGTCTTTCTCTTTCTTCAGCGGTCCCGTCTTGTCCGCCACGTACACGACGCCGGAATCGAACGCCACCCGCCGCGGCTTTCCGAAGCACCGGCCGACCACCTCTTCCAGCCACCGATCCCCCGGGTTATTCGTACTCGTCAGCAGACGGCCGCCAGCCCGAAGAACCTGGTGCGCGGATTGCACGAGATCTCGCGCAAGCTCCGCTTCGCCGCGACGATCCGTCGGCAAAAACACCAGGTCGTACGGCCCCTGAGGCGGATCGGGTTGACAGTAGACTTCCGTGCGGTCCCGCAGCGGCTGCAGCTTTTCCCGAGCCTTTTCCGCATGGAACAGATCCAGGAAAAATGCATCCACGCGGGACTGCGGGCTCAGCTCGGCAACGATCGCCGGCAGACCTCCGCCGGCCAGCGGCACACACAGCACACGCTCGGGCGAGCCCCAGTGTTCGCGAGCATCGACGAACAGCCATTCGGCCGCCTCGCGCTCATGTCGCACTCGAGCGCGCCGCCGACCCGCCCTCACGTTCCGCTTCGCGCTTCGTGTCCCCGGCCGTCTGCTCACCGTCACAGGCCTCTGCTGGCGACGATCCGCCATGAAGTTCGGCCGATCCCACTTCCGCACGCTGCGTGGCGCCTCACCTCGCCGACCGCCGGCTGTCTCGGCGTGGCCACATCCATCCCGGTGGTGCTCCGGTCGATTACCGCGGAACGACGCCGGCAGGCTCGGAGCACACTCGATAAATCAAACACTGCGGACCGTCACCGACGCTCCGGACCGTCCGGCGGGACGGCGCGCGGCTGCGGAGCATTGCGCAACTGCAGAAACACCTGGCGTGCGAACATTCCAATGTGTACCCAACCGCGCACTTGCTCGACCGGAACCACCAGCCGCAATCGTGCGCTCCGCGGCTCGATCGCCCCCCCTATGGCCACATACGACGGCTCGACGCGGAGCCCCTGCAACATCTCCGGGGTGATCGGAATCGGCAGCTTGCCGCTGCCCACGGCAATCTTCGCACCCTGCACCAGAAGCGACGCGAGGTCGATCATCCCGACGAACGCGGGACGCTCCGGGAGCCGTTTCCGCATCCGCACGAACTCCGGTTCATCCGACCGCTGTGCGGTCCGATAGGCCTGCACGACTTCCCGCAGGTCCTCGCGCGTGCCCATAACCTGGATGACCGAGTCGCCGAGATACACCAAGCGCACGACCATGCCATCCGGACCGTACATCGCAGACAGGATCGCCTTGGTTATCCCCAGCGGATCCGTCTGCTCGTCGACTTCGAAGCGCCCCCGCAGGACGTCCGCTTTCACGCCGTCGTAGTCCTCCGCTTCCGGCTCGAATTTCAACTCCGTTCGCTGGCCGGGTGAATATTCGCTGGCAATCAACGCCCCCAGCCCCGTCCCGGTGCGGACCAGCGTGCGAACGGTACCGGGTAGAGCAGCGGGGTTTCCCGATCGAAGCACAGTCGCGCTTCGCAGCAGCCCGGACTCGAGATCCCCCAGCCAACCGGCGCCGACGTAGCTCCGCAGCTTCAGTTCGCCGAGCGCATCCTTCAGCTGGCCGACGGTCTGCTTCGCATCAGCATTGGGAGCGACCGCTTCGGCGAACTGCAAAGCCCAGTCGTAGACTTCGGACAGTCCCACGAACCAGCCGCCGTAAACCAGCTTTCCGGCGGGCAAGCGGTCGAAAGTCGAAAGATCGACCGGCCGATCGGCCAGCGCCGTCAGGAAGTCGGCCGCCCGTGAACCCGAACGAAACGTCACCAGGTCGTCCAGCCGCAAACCGTCTGCGTCCACCGCCAGCGCGCACACGATGGCGTCCATTTCCCGCACGGTCTGGAACGCCTGCCGCACCGCGTCCCGAGCAACGGCAAGCAAAGCCGGCAGGTTCTTGCGCAGTTCCGGTGGAATCTCGCGTCGTTCGGGACTCTCGGCATCCGGCTGTTCCGCTTTCTCGAGCGTCTCATCGATCGACTGCTCGACCTGCCGCTGCGCATCGCGAAGTTTCGCATCGTAAACCCGGACGACCTGCGGTGCGTTGACCAAGACAGACAGATCGCCTCCATCGAACGTGGATCGGACGGCATCCTTCAACAACGCCGCCGCCGATGCCGTGGCGGTTTCGGTACGAAGCCGTTTCAGCGCATCCGGCTGTTCACTGTAGTACGCCCAGCCGTCATCGATCTCGACCTGGAACCCTTGTCCCAGCGCCTCTTTCAGGGCCTCCGGATCGGTCGTCGGGATGGCGAACAGCACATCCGGATCGCGATCCGCGTACAGCCATACGGCCACCCACCAATCGCGCTTCCGATCAACGCCGGCCAGCGTCGGATTGCTGATCGCCACACCGACGGCCGCCGCCGATTGCTGGACCATCTGACCGGTTCCCGGCATCACACGGTTGGCGAACGCCGTGGTTTTTTCGACGGTCGCCTCCGGCGCCTTCAGACGCACCAACACGCAAACGTCCGCCGGAATGCGCTGAATCGGTTCGGCTGCCTGGGCCGCGACCACACCGCACACCCAGCTCACGATTATGACGATGCCACACCGCCGCCGCGTCCACTGGAGTACGGCCGCGGCCGCCGATTGCCGCTTGGGACAAACTGCGGTTTTCATCGGGAAGCTCCTTTGTGTCTGCGCAAGATGACCGCCGGGCGCCTCAATCAACATCCCGAGGGGACTCGCCCGGGATTTTCACGGAAATCCGGACGCGACGAAAGCCACCGGAGCCTGCCGACGGAGCTGCGAGCTACTGCCGCGCGGCACGTCGAGCCGACGTGGCGGCGGCGATCGTCGGCCTGACCGCGCGACGTCGACGGTCGGCCACGATGCGGTATACTTCAGCGGCTTGCCGGGGCCATGGCGGAATTGGCAGACGCGCTGGATTTAGGATCCAGTTCCTTCGGGAGTGCAGGTTCGAGTCCTGCTGGCCCCAGTTTGCGTGCTTTGGTTGTGAGCGCCGGTTTTCTTCGAGCGTCACGCCACGCAAGGCGATTCGTCCATGACCGTCCCGGATTCCGCCGATCGACCTCACAGCTTCTGGGATCCTCCCGGACCGGACGCCCCTTCTTCCCGGCGCCCGGTCGCCCAATCGGGCCGAACGGTCCCTGGCGGCGCGAACGAAGCAGACCAGGCACCGGTTCGTCGGTTCGACCGGCGGCAAGCTCGCACTGCCGCAAGACGTCGGCGGATCCGTGACGTCCAGCTGGCGGCCACCCTGCGTGTTCTGCGGCAGGCGGCTCGGGCCGGGCTGATCGGACCACCAGAACCGGTCGAATCCCCCGTGCGTTCGCGCTGGCAGCGATGGCGGGACGAGGTCACGGGGTGGTTGCGCGGCGTGCTGACCAGTGCCGTCGTACACGCGGCGATTCTCTTTGTGTTGGCGGTGTTGTCGGTGCGCGGAGGGGGGACGGTTTTCGAGGCCCTTCAGGCATCGTGGTCCGAAGCCGCTCCGCAACGCCGCTCCCAGGCGAACACCTCGGTGCGCACCTTCGCGCCGGTCAGGATCGAGTCGCTCCCCGGTGCGACTCCCGCCACGCAGGCGGGGCGGAAGGCGCGACCGGTCGTGGTTCCTTCCAACCGTGGGCCGAACGCGCCGCAGGCGATTCGGCCGGCAGGCGTTACCGGAATGCTGCAAGGGCGCTCGCTCGCGCACAAGACCGCGCTGCTGCGTGCCGCGGGCGGCGACGACAGGACCGCCGCGGCGATCGATCGCGGTCTTCGCTGGCTGATGCGTCAGCAACGGGACGCGGGCAACTGGAGACTCCACGAAGGTTATCCGAACGCCGGCCTCGCGGTGATTCGCACGGATACGGGGGCAACCGCGCTGGCATTGCTGGCTTTCCTGGGCGACGGTCACACACATCAGACGGGAGACTTCACGGACACGGTGCAGCGGGGATTGGATTGGCTGATCGGCGTACAGAAACCGAACGGGGATCTCCACGATCACGTCGAGCTCGGCCGGCAGACTGCGTTCTATGCTCATTCGCAGGCGACGATCGCGCTGTGCGAGGCCTGGGCAATGACCGGTGACGAACGTCTGCGGGAGCCGGCGGAACGGGCCGTCGCGTTTCTGGTGCGGTCGCAGCACCCCTACAATGGGGGCTGGCGCTACCAGCCGCAGACCGAGAAGACGATGGGCGACCTGTCGGTGACCGGTTGGGCCCTGATGGCGCTGCATACGGCCCGTCGCGCGGGTGTGATGTTTCCCGAGGAAACGTTCGAACGCGCGGCGCGGTTTCTCGACGCCGTCCAGGAGGATTCGGGCGCGCTTTACAAGTACATGCCGAATGATCCGGCCGACCGGGTCTCGGTGGCCATGACGGCCGAGGGGCTTTTGTGCCGCCAGTGGTTCGGGTGGGGGCCGCAGCACCCTGCCATGCGCCGCGGAGCGCGCTTTCTGCTCGATCACTGTGGAACTCCGCGGTGGCAAACGGGAGTTCGTAACGTCTACGCGTGGTACTACGTCGCCCAGGTGCTGCACAATCTCGGCGGTCCGCAGTGGTCGCGGTGGTATGCGGCCGTGCAGCGCGAAATCGTCGATCACCAGGCCAAAGTGGGTAGCCGCGCTCCCGGGAAAGACATTTTCGGCAGCTGGCATCCGACGAAACCGGTCGGCGCACCGGAAGAGTACGCGGAAAAGGCCGGACGTCTGTACGTCACCGCAATGTGCCTGCTGATTCTCGAAACGCCCTATCGGCACGCGGCGCTGTACGGCAGGGAGGCTCCTGTGCCCGACCCGTGACTCCGCCCGCCGCCCGATGCTTTGGTCCGACCGAGCGGGGCAACCGACCTCGCCGCGGACAGTGCGGACGTTGGTCTGCGTGGCGCGGTCGTCTTGACCGGCGGTTTTCCGGCGAACAGAATGACCGGAGTGGGCTTTGCGGAGCGGGTTTCCGCACGATCGGTTGTGTGTGTCGCGCCGCGAATTCGGTGGGGCCCGGCTGGGGCGCGGCACATTGGTGCGCTAGTCAAGTCGGAAGAGGTGTGACGATGAAAACGCAGGTGACTCTGGCCGCATTGTTGGCCGTGGTTCTCGGTGGTGTCGCATGGGCAGCTCCGATCGAAGGCGAGTACATCGAGGCGCGTACCTGTGACGTGTACACCGGACCGTGCTTCGCCAATGCCGAGATGGGACTGTGCGGCAACGAAGCCATCATGGCGTGGCGGATCGACAAAGGCGATTGGCACGGTGTCCCACTGGGCGGGCTGACGGTGGCTTTGGTCGTCAACGCCGAGCGTACGCTCGGGGATGACGGCGTGTTCGGCTTCGATCCGGGCGAAACCCGCAGCGTGCTGCTGGTCGATCGCCGCGCGGATGAACGTCAGCAGGCCGCCCTGATCGCCTTCGCCCGCAAGGCGGCCGGACGACTCGCGAACAACGTCGTCGCTGTGCGTCGCGTTCCGATGGAACTGCGGGCCGCCGACGCCGACAGCCGAGCGCAGTTCCGCGCCGCGGGAGTAGCGGAAATCAGCACCCGGCCACTGATGCACTGCGACTGCATCTGCACCAACGAAATCGTGTACTACCAGCCGCTGGCCAAAGTGACAGATGCAACTCCTGTGTACACTCTGGCCATGTCGTACACGGGACGGGAACTGGGCAACACGTGGACCAATCGCGAACTCCGCAGCGCATTCGTCGGAACCTTCCGGTTCTCCGACAGCCGCTGACGGTGCGGTGCCCTATCGGAACGGGCGCTGGCCGGTGACCGCTATGGCAGGTCGCCGCACACAGCCGGAAGCCCGTCACCGAGTTCGCCGACAGTAAGCGCGCCCGCCCGGTTCTGCCGGGCGGGTGTTTTTGTTTCACGGCACGGCAACCGCGCTGAAAAACGAAGCTGCACCACCCGCACACCGCACCTCTCACTCCGGCAATCGAGGCCGATGCAGACGACGGCGTGCAAACGCTGTCGTTTCCGGTCTTCGGCGGGCGGCTCCATCGTCCCGCTGCGGGAAAGCGGACTGTGAGCGTGGCAGACCGAACCGTGATGCGCTGCTTCGGGTGAGCCGGCGACCGGGGCGATCGTCGTCTCCGTCTCGACACGCGCGAAAACAACAGCGGCACGGCACCACGGCGCGGCGTTCACGTCCGACGCCACGGCGGCGCTTATTGCGCGTCGGTACCAACGACCCGCGTGCGTTCGGACTGCGGCAAGACGGACCACACCGAACTCGTGGCGTTTTCGATGACGTGTTTGGCCACCGCGCCCCCGAAAACGGGCTGTCGCGCAAGCAGGCGGCGGTGCGCACGGCGTCCAAGGACGACGACGTCGGCATCCGTTTCCTGAGCGCAGTGGATGATCGCCAGAGCCGCGTTTTCGGCTTCGCGCACTTCGCCACGGGCCGCGACGCCGACGTCTTGCAATCGCTGCACCGCGTGCTCGACCGTTTCCCGCGCCGCGCGTTTCTCCTCTTCCCACGCCGGAGAAGCGTGCTGCACGATCTCCATGTGGAAAGCCGCCACGACCGTCAGCACCGCCAGGACCGTCACCGCAGTGCCGGCCGGCCACCGAGCCGCCAGCAGTTCGGCGAGCACCGCTTCGCATGTTTCCGAGCCGTCGTGAGCAAACACGAGTCGCAGTCCGCCACGGGCCTGCGTTTCGACTCCCGGAACCGACTCGTGTGCCAACCCGACCATCTCCGCGTTGCGACCCACGAAAACGGAGGTGGGCGCGAGCATGCTGACCGCGTCCGAGACGCTTCCCAATACGAAGCGACGAAGCCGTGAGCGTCCGTGTGAACCGAGCACGATCAGGCGGCTTCCACGTTCCTCGGCGCAACGGACGATCTCCTCGGCGGGGAATCCCGTCCGCCGCAGAGCTTCGACCGCCGCATCAGGCCACCGGCGGCGAACCAGCTCCATGATGGACGAGCACGCTTCCTCCGCGGTCCGCTGGTCGACTTCGTTCAGCATGTCCAGGACGGCGGCCCGTTCGGAACGACCGTATGCGAAAACTCTCCGCGGCTCGCATACGAACAGCACGTCGACGGCGGTTACCGGAGGCAACGGCAGTCGCGTGGCGGCTTCGGCGGCATCGCGGGCGCTGTCCGATCCGTCGGTCGCAATCAACAACCGATACCCGTTCATGACGCGTCTTTCACAGTCGGCCTGATGTTCGGTCCCGCCCGGGCATGGTGCGTCCGGCCCACACCGTCCTGCGGCGTTTGCGGCCTGTGCGGCCGCATGTGCGCAGGCCCTGGGCGGCGTCCCGCGCCGGCCACACAGGTCGCGATTGTACGCCAGCGCCGCGGGCGACGAAACGCGCCACGTTCCCTGCCGCCGTCACCGGCCGGCTCGACGGCGGCCTTCGGCAGTTGCCGCCCGATCGATCCGCTCACCCGCCGCGGGAATCCCCTCCGGCCGCTCCCATCGCCACCACCGAATCGCGGCATCGTCGCCGATGACCAGCACAGCAGGGCCGCCGGAATCGACGGCGATGCACTCGATCGTGCGCCCTGTTGCCTTCTCCGCAACTTTGTCGATGGAGGGCGGGCGATTCGGGCTCGTTTCGATTCGCCACAAACGCAGCACGCCGTCCCAGCTCCCGGTCACGAACTCCCGCGACGACCATACCGCAATTCCCGCCACCGCGTCGGGCTGTTCGGCGTCGCCCACGGCCGTCTGCCGTGCGGCGTTCCACAACAGCAGCTTGCCGTTCCAATCGCCGGTGATCAGCCAGCGGCCGCCGTCCAGCCACTGCAGTGCGGCAACCGCGGTGTCGTGTCCGCCGTGCACGGCCGATCGCCGCCGTGTCCGCGGAGACCACCACGCGAGGCGGCCGTCGTCGCCCGCGGTGATGAACGTCCGGCCGTCGGGAGAATACGATGCACAGCGTGCCCCACCTTTGTGTCCGGAGCGCACGGCTTCGCTGCCCCTCTGCGCATCGACGAACAGCAACCGCCCGTCGGCCAGTGCAACGACGAACTGCAGGACGTTCGCGGTCTGCGGAGCAAACGCGATCGTCCGTACGCTGCTGCCCTGTGGCTCGAAACGCCGCTCCTGCCCGGTCGCCGGCGAGCGGGCGTAAAGGCGGCCATCGGCCGTCCCAGCGACCACCGTTCCGTCTGCCAGCACGGACAGGGCCGTCACCGGCGCCGTGGATCCAGTCTCGCGAACGGCCGGAGGGATGCCGGAATTCTCCCACAGCACCACCCGCCCGTTCGTGCATCCGACCACCGGTGCGCCTGTGGCCGCGTTCCACGCCAGACTTACGGGAAGTGCACCGGCGGGCACTTCCACGACCCGCTCGGGCAGCGGGAGCGTCTGCTTCCCGCAGCCAATGCACAGCATCGCTGCAACGAACACCGGGACGACTCGGAACGTTCGGCACATCGGATCACGGAGATTCGGGGGTCCACAACTGCGGCGCGGAACAACCGCCGGAGTGACGCGCGACGCGGCGGGCCTTCAGCCGAACGTAAGGCGGCACGAACCGGGCGCGATGGCCGATCGTACCCGGGGCGGCACGCAGATCGTGTCGCGGCGGCTCCACGAGGTCTTCCAGGTGGAAGCCCGCCCGACAGAGTCCGCCCACCAGCTGTTCCCAGCGGTGGAGGTATTCCAGCGTCCCCGGCTCGCGGTAAAGCATGTCACCGGTCGGAGGTAGCGGCGCACTGTGGAAGTACTCGACACCGATCACGTACCGGTCGTTCCGGTCACGACCGACCACCTGCAGGCTCACCGGTTGTTTGTGCTGGCTGATGTACAGGCCGCCGTCACGCAGGACACGAGCGACTTCGCGGTAGACCCGTTCGACATCCGGCACGTAGCAGGTGCTGACGGGCTGATGGACCAGATCGAAACCCGCCTCGGGCAGCATGGAGAGGTCATCCATGGACGCTTCGACGATGCGGATCGAAAGATTGCGTCGCCGCGCTTCCCGCTCGTCCAGCCGCAACATGGCCGGGCTGATGTCGACCACGGTCACGTTCGCCCCGGCACAAGCGTAAAGAATCGACTGCCAGCCTCCCCCAGCCGCCAGACACAGCACATCCCAGCCGGCTACGGACGGAGGCAACCAGCCGCGGGAATCGAGCGCCTTCAGCGGCTCACGGCATTCGGCATCGGTCGCCACGCAAGCGAACGTGCTTCCTTCGGCCAGCCGGTTCCATGCGGCGCGATTTCGGTCGTACACGCTGGGCATGATCGCGTTCCAAAGTCCGCGGCGGTTCACTCGTTCGACGCGCACAGCTCCTGCTAAGCTATCCCCCGCGGCGGTCAAAGAAACCGTCGGTTGCTCGCCGCCGATACCGAACCGACCGCGCGGCACGCCCCCTCCGGCCCCGCCACCGCGTCCGGTGCGAGTAATCCACTTCGACACGACGATCATCGAAAGGCCGATGGCATGTTGCAACGATTCAATCCCCTGAACCGGGACATCCTGGTCAACATCAACGGCAAACTGATTCATCGCGACCAGGCGGGCATCAGCCCGTTCGATTCCGTCGTGCAGGGCGGCGACGCGGTCTGGGAAGGGCTGCGTCTGTATTCCGGGCGGATTTTCCGGCTCACCGATCATCTGGATCGCCTGCGCAGCTCGGCGTTGGCTCTGGCGTTTCGCCAGATCCCCTCGCACGAGGAAATCACCGAACAGATCCGCCGTACGCTGGTCGCCAACAACATGTTCGACAACGTGCACATCCGCCTGACGCTCACCCGCGGAGTGAAGATCACCTCGGGCATGGATCCGCGGCTGAACCAGTCGGGCCCTACGTTGATCGTGCTGGCCGAACACAAGCCGCCGGTCTACAACCGCGACGGCATTCGGCTGATCACCAGCAGCATCCGCCGTTTCCCGCCCGACTGTCTGGACCCCAAGATCCACCACAACAACCTGATCCAGTCGATCCTGGCCAAGATCGAAGCCAACCACGCGGGTGTCGATGACGCCCTGATGCTGGACACCCGCGGCTTCGTGGCCGAAACCAACGCGACACACGTGTTCATCGTTTCCCGTGGCGTGGTGGCGACCAGCCGCACGGTGGCGTGCCCCGAAGGCATCACACGCGGCGTCGTACTGGAACTGTGCCGCGAAAACCGGATCCCCTGTGAGGAACGCGATATCTCACTGACCGAGGTGTACCGCGCGGACGAAATGTTCTGCACGGGAACGATGGGCGAGCTCGTACCGGTGATCGAAGTCGACGGACGACCGATTGGTCATCAGAAGTGCGGTCCGGTGACCGAGCGGCTGTGCGCCTTGTTCCACGAGAAGACGCGCACCGAGGGCACCGAACTGGTGGAGCCGCCGGATCTGGGCGAATAGTGGACGCGGCATCCCGATTCGATCCGCGGCCTGCGAGCCGAGCATCTCGGCTTCCGCTCACTTGTCCTCGGGTACCAGCGGACCGATCAGCCGCTGCACCCGGTAACAGGGTTTTCCGAACCGGTCGCGGCAGTTTGTATCGAATCCGCCTTCGACCAGTACGACATCCCCGGGTTCGAATCCGCTCATGTCCTGAGACAGCTCCAGTGCCACGTCGCCCCCGTACGGATCGCCATCCGTCGGATCGGGCGAGTAGCGCAACCGCCAGCGGTTGTCCCGGCGGTCGAAGTCCAGCACACCACGCAGCCAGCTGTAACCGTCGGGATCGTGGGCATACGGGCTGGGACCGGTCGCATCGACGGGCGCAGTGCGGGACTCCTTCTTCGACACGTTTTGGACGGCAACGGGCGGCTGGAACGGATCCTCATCCGGCGACGCATCGCTGGCCGGGTCGACGCGGGACGTGCTGCCACTCGGCGCGGTCGGCTGAAACCCGGCGTCGCTGGAACGGTCGGGCGTTTCGAGCAGATTCGGGCTGGGGACCGGTTTTTCGAACGTCTGCGGCTGGCTGGGCGCGGTTTGAGTGCCGCTGCCCTGGGGTTGCGTCGTGCTCGATCCCTGGGGAGCGGTCATCGCCGGCCCGGCTCCGGGTGCGACGGTCGTCGATCCGAAGTCCTGCGGATTGATGTACGCCCCCTGAGGCATGGCGCCGGAAAACGCCCCCGGCGGCATCCCGTAGGGACCCGCCATGCCGTACCCGTAGGGGTAATACGTGTAGCAGCCGACCGCCAGAAACAGCAGCATCGGCGCCGTCACCAGAAGCGACTCCGTCCGTTTCATGTCCGTTCCCTCGCCCGATTGCGACGTGATCCATCGAGGACAGACGTCCTTGACCTGGCGTCTCGTGCGGCCGGTCGTGTGAGGTGAATCATCAAGACGTGCCGTACGACCTTTGCAGGGGTCGGTCGAAAGCGGCGGGATTGTTGGGAACCCGTCCGATTGTGTCCAGACGAGTTTTTTTGCCCGCTTGCGGCGGCCGCGGCGCAACCTGCGAAAGACCGATGGCAGCGGAGCGGGAAGTATTCGGTTGCCCGTTACGAGGCTCGGTTTCAAGATACAGGGACGTCGTCCCATTCGGCACTTGGGGTCACCTCGGAGGTTGCCGCACATGCCCATCGAGTTCGACTGTCCGCAGTGCGGAGCGCGACTCCGCGTTCCGGATGCCGCTGCCGGACACAAGAGCCGCTGCCCGAGGTGCGGAGCGATCGTCGACGTCCCACAGACGGACATCCACGAGACCGTCGGTTCGCCAATCGGGCCAGCGGAGTCCGTCGAATCCGCTCCGTCCGCGGATGCAACCGATACCGGCTGGCCGAACAGTGCAACGGAAACAGGCGGTTGGGACGCCGAACCCTCAGTGACCCAACCCTCCCCGTACGCAACGTCCGAACCAATGGCCGCTGCGGGCGACGCGGCCAGCTCGGCGGCACAAGCAATTCCGACCGACGCCGAGGGTATCGCACGGTTTGCTTGGGCGGTGTGCAAGGAAAACCTGGGGCTCCTGATCGGCGCCGTTCTGATCGTGGGCCTCATCGACACCGTGCTGCAGGCGCTCGTAGAACGCCTGAGCGTGCCCGGACCGGACCGGGGCGCCGCGGCCGCGGCGGCGTTGGTGGCGTGGGTCATTGAGGCCGGTTTGGCAATCGGCTACTGGCGGATGGTGTTGAAAATCGTCCGCGGAGAGGCTGCCGATCTGAACGACCTCTTGTCGGGCTTCCGACGAATCCCGGTCGTATTCGTCGGATCGCTGCTCTTTGGCACCGTCATCGTGGCCGGTTTCGTGGTGTTCATCGTCCCCGGAGTGATTCTGTCGTTGCGTCTGTGGCCGTATCACCTGTTGCTGATCGAAGGCAGGGCGGGAATCACGGAGGCATTTTCGGTCGCCTGGGAAATGACGGCCGGCCACTGGGCGCTGCCGATTCTGCTCTCCGTGATCGGCTTTCTGGCGGTCATTCTGGGACTGCTTGCCTGTGGCGTGGGTTTGCTGGTGGCGATTCCCTACATCACAGTGATGTGGGCCTCCGCGTACGTCGGCCTGTACGATCAGCGGGACCGGCCGCAGTAAGACTTCACCGGGCACGAGGCGCAAGGCGATGAAGCCACCGAGTGCGGATCGAACGACCGGGCCATCGGCCGAAGAGCGTCCCGGCGAGGGCCCCGGCCGAACAGAGACGCCCGAGCCCGCCGACCACGCCGACCGTTCCACCACCGGCGCCGCTGCGCGGCCGCTTCTGCGCGCCCTTCCCTCCGTCCACGAACTGACGAGACATCCGCTGATCGTCCGGCTGATCGAAGACTGGGGCCGGACGAAGGTTCTCGATTGGATCCGCGACGAAGCAGCCACGGTTCGCGAATGGATCCGCAACGCGGCGTCGAAGGGAACGGCGCTGAACAGCCTGCGGGACGCTCTCGACCGCGTAACGGGCGAGACGGTGCGCGACGCGGTTCCACGCGGTCTTTCGGAAGGAACGCCGGCGGCCTACCCAGACGAGTCGCAACACGAGACCACCCCCCACAGCGTCTCCCCCCGGACGCATTGGGAACAATGGAAAGCGACGTTGCTGGAGCGGATCGTCGACGGCGTGCGCCGGCGGGCGGATAGCGCCGAACTCGAACAGCTCGGCCGCGTGATCAATGCCACGGGGGTCGTGCTGCACACCGGACTGGGGCGGGCACCGCTGTCCGCGGCGGCAGTGGCCGCCGTGCAATCCGTTGCCGGCGCGGCGAACGTGGAATTCGACCTGCAAACCGGTACGCGCCGCACGCGCGGCTTTCAATTGACGGGGTTGCTCACGACGCTCACAGCAGCCGAAGACGCACTGATCGTCAACAACAACGCGGCCGCCACGCTGCTGACACTCCAGGCACTGTGCTCCGGTCGCGAAGTCGTCATTTCCCGCGGCCAGTTGATCGAAATCGGCGGGTCGTTCCGACTGCCGGAAATCTTCGAGCTCAGCGGGGCCGTGCTGCGCGAGGTCGGCACGACCAACCGCACACGGGTGAGCGACTATGAACGGGCGATCGGACCACAGACCGCGGCGATCCTGCACGTGCACACTTCCAACTATCGTGTCGTGGGCTTCGCGGAAACGCCCGCCATCGAAGAACTGGTGCGTGTGGCGCACCGTCACGGTCTGTTGGCGATCGATGACATCGGCAGCGGATGTCTGGTGGACCTTCCGGCGCACGGACTGCCCGCAGAACCCACCTTCGCCCGCAGCATCGCCGCTGGCGCGGACCTCGTACTGGGCAGCGGCGACAAACTGCTGGGCGGGCCGCAGGCGGGAATCATCGTAGGGCGCTCACGTTGCGTGCAGATGCTGCGGCAACACCCACTGGCACGCTGCGTCCGGATCGACAAGCTCACCCTCGCAGCTCTCGCCGCCACGCTGGAGACCTACGTGCGCGGAACCTATGCGGAGGAGCTGCCTCTGTTCCGATTGCTGCTGACTCCGCAGCAGGAGCTGCTGGGACGGGCCGAGGCGATCGTCACGCAGGTACGCGCGCTGCCGAAGGTGCGGGTCGCTGTTCGGCGGGACGTCGCGCCCGTCGGCGGCGGTTCGTTGCCCGGCTGTGAACTGCCGACCGCGGTCATTGCCTTGCGCCACGCCGTCTGGCCGGCTGCCCAACTGGCACGGCGTCTGCGAACCGGGCGGGTCCGCATCGTCCCGCGTATCGCCGACGACGAGGTACTGATCGACCTGCGGAGCGTTCCACCCGAACAGGACGACTCCATCGTCCTCGCCCTGCGCCTGCTGGCCGCCGCCACCGAGCCGGAGCAGCGGTGATGATATCCCGACCGGCGCTCCGGCTCTCGACCGACCGACGCTTCGGCCCTTCGAACGCCGGCCTTTCAGTAGTGCGCCTGCTCGAGCTGCAGATTCTGTACGGCCAGCATGGCGAACAGGATCGCCAACCACGTCTGGCCGGCGCGGAAACCGAGCACCGCCAGCACGGCTCCCACCAGCGTTCCCACGCGAAATGCCCAGACGCGCCCGGCGTAGCCGCTTCGGGCTTCCAGCAACGTGAGCGCGATCTGTCCACCGTCCAACGGATACACCGGCGCCAGATTCAGCACGTTCCACCACAGGTTGATGAACAGCAGGATGTCGGCGGCGAATTCCAGCCCGCGCACGGGTGGCACGAAAGGGCTGACCGTCCACACGAGCGCAAACAGCGCGAAGCCGGCGGCCGGTCCGGCGGCCGTGACCAGCACCCGCCGAGCCGGTGTGGCACGCACCGGGTGAAACGCCGCGTAGCCGCCGAAGTGATACAACACGATCTGCGGCGGCCAACCGAAACGCCGGGCAGTCAGCGCATGTCCCAGTTCGTGCACCAGAATGGATCCGAACACACACGCCATTCCCACCAGCGTCAGATCCAGTCGATTCGGAACCCACGCGATCAGAGCAGCCAGAATCCAGAAGAAAGCACTGACCCGCACCGGGATCCCGAACACACGGAACCTCCAGTCGAACGGCGTGGGGACGCTTTCTCCGAGCATCGGTGTGCCTCGCACTACGCAGAACACGGCGTGTGACTCGTCAAACGCAGCAGCGTCCGCGCGGCGCGCGACGAACGCGACAATCCTCGTCCGGCCGCGGCGGCGGACGTCCTCGGCGGGCTGCCGCCGGGGCACCGTTTCCAACCGACACGAAACGGCAATCCCCGGTGGTGACCGCTTGCACCGCACCAACGTCCGTGGGCTTGCCGAGCCGAACAGTATCGCGTCAGGCCATCGGAAAACAACCGCGACACTCGAACGGCTTGCCGTACCGAGCCGAAGGCTCCGCGCACACAAAAACGCCGTCGCAGCGGTGTGTCGCGACGGCGTCGAGGGAGCGTTACCGGATGCCTGGTGTGCAGTGCGGATCAGGCTTGGGCAGCTTCGCTGCTGGGGGAATCG
The DNA here is from genome assembly GCA_003696385.1 of Planctomycetota bacterium. Classification (GTDB taxonomy): domain Bacteria; phylum Planctomycetota; class Planctomycetia; order Planctomycetales; family Planctomycetaceae; genus J052. Next base: position 26,458 of record RFHO01000338.1, read on the forward strand.
GAAGCTGGAGCGGACGAGGCATTCTGCTCCTGTTGCTGCCGCTTGATCGCTTCGTAAACTTCGCTGCGGTGCACCGAAATCTCGCGCGGGGCTTCGATGCCAAGCCGAACCTTGTCACCGCGGATCTCGACAACCATGATCGAGATCGAATCGCCAATCATGATCTTCTCATCCTTCTTTCGGCTTAGCACCAGCATCTTGCTGCCCTCGCATCTATCACGACATGGTATCGGTCCCACGCTTGCAGTGGGGTCAACCGGATGTTCGAAGCGTACCAAACTGCCGCCCCTTGTATCGGACGGATTCGACAGCCAGTCCACAGCGGCGCCATCCCTGCCGCGTTGTGACAGTTGCGTCACTCGGAACCGTTGCTTGGAATGGGTAAAGTGGGCAACCAGGGGAGGTTTCCGCGCCGATGGCTTCCGCTCGGATCCTGCTGGTCACCGGGCACCTTGCGGCCCCCGCATTGCGACGGATGGCCGAACGTCTGAACCGGCAGGCCCAACTGGCCTGTGAGGTGGCCGAACTGGACATCCAGGTCGCGGCCCTGATGAACACCCGGTGGCTGGCCAGTCGCCTGCCCCGCTTCCTCGCCCGGCACACCGGCGACGATTCCTGCCCTTACGACCGCATCGTCGTGCCCGGATACTGCACCGGGAATCTCGAAGAACTGGCCGCCCAATCCGGCCTGCCTCTGGAACGCGGCCCGAAGGATCTGCTCGAATTGCCCGACTACTTCGGTCAAAGCACCGCCCCCGAACCGTTGAAACACCGGGCGATCGAGATCGTCGCGGAGATCAACCATGCGCCGCGGCTGAGCACTGCGGAGCTGCTGTCGGTTGCAGAGCGTTATCGAACCAGCGGAGCCGACGTGATTGACTTGGGCTGCGTGCCGGGCGAACGCTGGCACGACGTCGGACGCACCGTTCGGACGCTTCGGCAGGCCGGTCACCGCGTCTCCATCGACAGCTTCGACCGCCGGGAAGTGGAAGCGGCGGTCGAAGCCGGGGCAGAGCTGGTCTTCAGCGTCAACTCCTCAAACATCGACTGGGCTGCAGCACTTCCCGCCGAACTGGTCGTCATTCCCGACCGTCCGGACGACTTCGCCTCGCTCGTTCGCACTGCCGAACGGCTCCTCGCGTCCGGCCGCCCCATCCGCATCGACCCGATTCTCGAACCGATCGGCCACGGCTTTGCCTCGTCGCTACAACGGTACTTTCTGGCGCGTCGCCGATGGCCCGACACACCGATGCTGATGGGGGTGGGCAACGTCACCGAACTGACCGAAGTCGACTCGGCCGGCGTGAACATGTTGCTGGCCGCCATCTGCCGCGAGCTGGACATCGGGAGCGTGCTGACGACCGAAGTGGCCAACTGGTGCCGCTCTGCCATCCGCGAGTTCGACATCGCCGCCCGCATGGTCGAACATGCGATCAGCCGCGGCGCGCTGCCGAAGGGGCTCGGGGAATCGTTGGTCGTGCTCCGCGACCGGCGGCTGCGGTGGAGCACCGACGAGGAGATCGCCGAATGGGCCGGTGGCGTTCGCGATCCCAATTTCCGCATCGCCGTCACCGCATCCGGACTGCATCTGTTCAATCGCGAGGGTCACTGGCGCGGTACCGATCCCTTCGACGTCTTTCGCAGAATGCTCAAGGAAGCCGACGACAGCGCCGAACGGTTGACGCCCGAACACGCCTTCTACATGGGATACGAGCTGGCCAAGGCCGCCATCGCGCGAACCTTGCACAAGAATTACCGCCAGGACGAGCCGCTGGATTGGAACTTCTTGACGGTTTCCCAATCCGCCGCACCGACACACAATGAACCGGAGCCGACCGTGCCGGAATCCGCCGCAGATCGCGCAAGGACCGATCCATGAACGACGATGCCCCCCAAGCCGAAACCGCCTCCGGCCGCCCCGGTCCGGCGAAGCCGACCGACCTGCATGACCTGGCACACACGTTCAACATCAACAAGGAACCGCTTCGCACCGGCGAGACGGTCCCGAGCGTTTCGTGGCGTGAGCGTGCCGCAACGCTGTTTCCCGAATGGATCCGACATCGAACCTTGGCCATGCTGATGGTCCTGCTACTGCTGGGAATCGTCGCATGGCTGGGTTGGACCGCCGTCCGCGCCGCCGTCCGCGTATTCCAGTCGCGGCTGCCGGGGCAATAATCGTTCGGAACGCCGCACCAGAAGCTTCGCCAAGCATTTCGGGCCCGACCGCGTTCGATGACCGCCGGCATGCGGAGCGGCACCCCCGCCTCCAGTGGGCGCGACCGTGTCCGGCCCGCTCGCCTGATGGGAACCAACGGGAGATGCACACGCGACGCGATCCAGACCTCCAATGCGTACCGCCCGCCACGCCGTCGGACCGGGCCGTGGACGGTTTCGACCGCCGGGACCCGCGCGAGAGCGTCGGGCCACGGCGTCATGCGGGCGCTTCGCCGGAGTGGCAACGACCGCGGTTCTGGCTGCTGATCGCTTCCGCGCTGGTGCTGGTCTGCGTGGTCGAATACAAGGAGCATCATGCCGGTCGCGTCGCGGCGAACGCCCGTCGCGTCCCCAAGTGGCCCGCTCAGTACTTCGACTTCGAAGCACTCGACAGCGAAAACCGGCTGGTCAAGTTTCGGCGCTACCTGGGACGGCACCAGATCCTGCTGGCCTTCTTCGCGGGCCGACGCGGCATCGAAGGCTGCCCGGAAGTGCTGTCCCTCCGCAATGCGTTCCCCGAGCTGAAACGGCGGGGAGCGGTCGTGGTCGCAGTCACCGACGCCATCCCGCAGGAAAACCGCGCAGCTTTCGACCGTGTCGGCCCGTTTCCGTTTCCCATCGTGTCCGATCCCACGCTGGACGTTCAGCGCCGTTGGCACTGCCTCGAGAAGGTACGCGCGAACGGATGCGTGGTGTTCTACATCGACCGTGCCGGCCGCGTCCGCGTCGACGAGAAAGGCCGTCCCGTTCCGCAGCCGACCCTGGACGCCGCGCTCCGCCGGATCCTCGGACCGACCCCCCCCCCCGCCCGGTAGACGGGCCCAAAGGAGACGGCCACCGCTCTGCATCGTCCCGTCCGGCCGCGATCCAGCGAAGGCACCGGCCCATCGTCGCGCCGCACGGCTTCCGAACCGCGCGGCGGCGCGCCGCGCGACACCACCGGCCCGCCCGATCCCACCGCAGCCCCGGGCCCGCCCCCATCCGCGGCGATTCGGACGACGACCGTCAGCGAACTCACGGAACGGCGTTGGCAGCAACGTCATCGTTGTGAACGAGGGACGGCACCGACAGCTCGCCGTCTCACTGACATTGCCACGAACTGCGGGGACCGGAGCATGCGGTGGCCGTATAAACTCGGAGTCTGGGCGGCCGTCCTGTACGTCGTCCTCCGGCTGGATGCGTGGTTGCCCGCGGCGCCCGGTGCGGGCAACACCTGCGGACCGTGGGGTTGCGGTCCGCGCCTCACGGCCTTGATCTCCTGGCACGGCTTCTGGGGCCTTCTGCCGCTGGCCGTGGTTTCCACCGCCGGCGAGGCCGTTTCTTCAGCAGCCCTCCGACGCGCCGGCACGCTGCTCCTCGTCCTGGCCGTCTCCGGCCTTCTGGTCACGGCGATCGTCCAGGCGGCGACCTGGCTGCCAGAAGTGGACGATTTGCGACGGCGATTCTTTCTCCAGCGGTGCCTGTTCGTCTGGGCGACCGTGACCGACGTTCCCATGCCCGCGCTGCTCATCGGAGGACTGGGCCTGCGTTTCCGGACGCGAACCCGCCGCCGGGCGGGAGAGACTGTCCCAGAGACGACCGTCCACGCTGTCCCAGAGACGCCCGTCCACACAAAAGAAAGCGGCTCGCTTCCACCAGCGAGCCGTACGTGTTCGGCCGCCGCGCCGCGACACGCCACGCACGCGACACCCGAAAGCGATCGCAACCCGTTGAACCACAACGCTTTGGGCGATGAGGGACTCGAACCCCCGGCCTCTTCCTTGTAAGGGAAGCGCTCTAACCAGCTGAGCTAATCGCCCCGTCTGGACGTCCCGGTCCGTGCGGAATGGTTGTCGCGACGGCGGGAATTGTCCAGCGTCTTCGGAAAGTTCGCGACAGTGGCGCCGCCCGTCGGGGAAAAGCCGTTCGCAAGTGGCGCGCCGCCGTCGAGCCTCTGGCCACTGTGAGAAGAATTCTCATGCGCGGCGCTCTGCACCAGTTGCGGAGCGGGATCCGCGCCGTGGGTCCGCCGACTCTGACCGGCTCGCATGGCCGCACCGCCGTTCCGGCGGCCGCGTCATCACCGAAGCAGCGTTGCTCACCCCGCGTGGCACTTGACAGAACGCACCAGCCAGCCCGTTGGTTGTCCGGGCGGCAGATCGGCTAAGATACGCCGTGGTGCCGACCGGCAAGCGCATGCCAGCCTTTCGATAGTCCAGGGGCTGGGCCGACACGGCGGGGTTCGCCACTGCGGGTGCCGCTTCGGGCGATCGGAACGCCGTACCCTTCAAGCCGCCCGACCGGCGGAACACGACAGCAAAGATTCTTCTGGAAAGGACGACCGATGAGGCAAACGGCAGTCGATTTCTCGGAGCAGCGGTGCGCGGCCGGTCGCGGTGGGAAACTTCGCGTGTCCATGTCCTCATCGACACCCGCAGCGGCGCGCGGGACGGCAAACGGTAACCGGCCGCCGCGTCCATCAGTACCAACCGTCGTTCGTGCGGGCGTTTGCGGGCTGCTGTGTGCGTGGGCGTTTCTGATCCCGAGGGATTGTCCGGCCGGCGAAGTGCGTGTCTGTGTGCGTCCCGGTGATCGGATCGTCTTTCTCGGGGACTCGATCACCGCGGCGGCTGTGCGGAAGGACGGTTTCATCACGCGGATCGGCGAGTTCGTCCGGAAGGAACGGCCGGACTGGAAACTGGAGCTGATCGGAGCCGGCATCAGCGGCAACAAGGTCCCGGACCTGCAGAAGCGACTGGATCGCGACGTTCTGTCCCGCCGGCCGGATGTGGTGGTTGTGTACATCGGCATCAATGACGTCTGGCACTGGAATCGCAACGCCGGGACACCGAAGGACGCATACGAGGTCGGCCTTCGCGATGTCGTCGCCAGGATTCAGAAGGCGGGCGCACAGGTTCTGCTGTGCACCCCCAGCGTGATCGGTGAGAAGACCGATGGCAGCAATCGTTTCGATTCCATGTTGGACGAGTACGCTGCGATCAGCCGCAAAGTGGCTCGCGAGCTCCACTGTGGATTACTCGATCTCCGTCGCCGCTTCCTCGCCAAGCTGAAGCAGATCAACAAGGACAACCGCTCCAAGGGGATCCTGACGACCGACGGCGTGCACCTGAACGCCGCCGGGAACCGTTTCGTCGCCGAATGCATGCTGGAAGGACTGGGCATGAAACCGGCCAGACTGTTGCGTCACGTGGTGATGTTCCGCTTCAAGCAGACCGCCTCGCCCGAGCAAGTGCAACGGATCGTGGCGGCCTTCGCGGCGCTGCCGGAACGGATCGAGGCGATCCACGATTTTGAATACGGCACCGACGTGAGCATCGAAGGCAAGTCACAGGGCTTCACACACTGCTTCCTCGTCACGTTCCGAAGCGAAGAGGATCGGGCGGAGTACCTGCCGCATCCGGCGCATCAGGAATTCGTGAAGCTGGTCGGCCCTCACGTCGAAAAGGTGCTGGTGTTCGATTACTGGGTCACCAAGCCGTAAAGAGTGTCCCCGGCATTGCCGCGCCGTTCGCCAGGCCGGAAGGCATGATTCATGGCTGCTCCTCCCGAGGCACGGACAAGCTGCGCACCGATGGGATCGACCAAGCACACGGGGGAAACGGCGCCGGGGAGCAGCGAGCGCCACGGGGCTTGGCAGTGGCGGGGATGGGTGAAGCGGCTGGTTTTCGTGCTCGTGCTGGCGTTCGTGATCCAGCAGGCGTGGCGGATTGCGGCAGCCGGTGACTGGTCGGCCATGCAGCTGCATCCGGTGCCGATCGCCGGAGCACTCGTGGCATACTGGCTGGGCTGGTTGCCCTCGGTGTGGCTGTGGCGGTGGCTCCTGCTGGCGATGGACCGCCCGGTATCCTGGCGGTCAGCGATTCGGGCGTACTACGTCGGGCACTTGGGCAAATACGTGCCTGGCAAGGCGATGGTGCTGGTTCTCCGCAGCCAGTTGCTGGGCCGCGAGCGCGTTCCGCCACTGACGGCGGCCCTGAGCGCCACATATGAAACGCTGCTGATGATGGGCGTGGGGCTTTGTCTGGGTTTGATCCTGATTCCGTTGTCGGTAGACGCTTCGCAGTGGAAGTCCCTGGTGCCGCTGGTTCCGTTGAGTGAGCGCGCTTTGCGGATCGTTCCGCTGCTGATCGCCGTCACGGGATGTGTGTCGCTCCCGTTGGCCTCGCGGCTGTTTCAGCTCGTCGCCTGGAAGGTCGCACGACACGAGACCGCGGAACAGTCACCGCCTGCGGTGCACATCCCAGTGCAACTGGTGACATGCGGAGCGGTGGGACTGTGTGCGGGCTGGTTCTGCCACGGAGCGAGCCTGGCGCTTGTGGTCGCCGGTGTGGGTGGGCCACCGTTCTCACCAGCCGACTGGCCTTTCTGGACTGGTGCGGTGGCCCTCGCGACATCGGTCGGCTTCCTGGCGGTCTTTGCGCCCGGCGGATTGGGGGTCCGCGAAGGGCTGTTGATAGGGGCGCTGCTGCTTCACCCGCAGGTCACGAAGCCGCAAGCCGTCGCGGCGGCGGTACTATTGCGGGGGCTTTGGCTGGTCGCCGAAGCCGTCGCCGGCGCTGTGCTGTACTGGGGAGCACACGGTGGCGAGAAGAAGCCGCTTCGCGGCCCTCAGCGGTCCGACGACGCGGCTTGAGTCGGCGGCACTGCCGCTTCCGGACATACACCAGCCGCGTGCCTGAAACGACTTTCGGGAGGACTGACGATGAAGACGCGAAAAATGCTGGCGGCGATCGCCGCAACATGTCTGCTGGCAGCCCGGACCGCATGGTGCGCCGGCACCGACCAATGCGTGATCCTGATCAGTGTGGACGGGCTGGCGCACTTCTACCTCGACGATCCCAAGGCTCACATGCCGTTCATCCGTGCGCTGGCGGAACGAGGTGCTCGTGCCGACGGGATGGTGTGCTCGTTTCCCACGGTGACCTGGCCGAACCATACGACCCTCGTCACCGGTGTCACTCCAGCGCGGCATGGCGTCCTGGGAAACAATTACCTGGACCGCAGCAGCGGCGAAAAGATCCCGCTGATCGTCGACCCGCTGTTCGACAAGGAGCAACTGGTCCGTGTGCCGACGATCTACGACGTCGCCCACCGTGCCGGGCTGACGACGGCCGCCATCATCTGGCCCGCCACGCGGAACGCCCGTACGCTCGATTTCACCGTACCGGACATGTTCGGCAACGACTCCTGGAGAAAATTCGGCACCCGCACCTGGCTGGACGAACTGCGGACCGCCGGGATCCCGGTCGATCAGTACGGTACCTGGGTCCGGCAATCCGACGGTGGGATCCGTCGAGACTGGATGTACACGCGGATGGCCGACCACCTGTTCCGACACCATCCGCCGAACCTGCTGCTGATCCACCTCGTCGAAGTCGACCATGTCCAGCACCGTTACGGTCCGCGGTCGCCCGACGCCTACTGGGCAGTCAGCTTCGCGGACCAGTGCGTCCGGGACATCGTCGAAGCCTCCCGCCGCTCGCCTTTCGGCGACAAAACAACGGTGATCGTCACCAGCGACCACGGTTTCTTTCCCATCGAGAAAGACATCTGCCCGAACGTCCTGCTGAAGAAGGAGGGATTGATTGAAGTCGCAGACAACAAGGTGCGATCGAAGGCGGCATGGTGCGTCAGCCAGGGTGGCGCGTGCATGGTCTACGTCCTCGACCCCAAGATTCCGCCAGAACGCATCCAGGCGCTGAAACGGGCGTTCGAACACACAGAGGGGATCGAAGCCGTGTTCGAACCGAAGGACTTCGGCAAACTCGGCCAGGCGACTCCGGAGCAGGATCCGCGGGCGCCGGACCTGTGGCTGGCGGCAAAGTCCGGCTATTCGTTTTCCGAGACGATCACCGGTGACAAGATCATCGTGCAACGGGGAGCTCGAGCGGGAACGCACGGCTACCTGCCCGAACACCCGGACATGCTGGGGACGCTCGTCATTTCAGGTTTCGGAGTTCGCGAAGCTGTCCGGCTGGGGCGGGTCTCGAATCTGGACGTAGCGCCCACGATGGCGGAACTTCTGGGATTGCAACTGAAAAACGTGCAAGGACGCGTCCTGACGAAGATTCTCCGGCACGCCGAAGCATCCACCGAACGCTGAACGGTGTTCGAGATGTGACCGCCCGACGGCAGGCCCAGACGACGCGTCGGCACTGCGTCACGGCGAAATGCGCGGGCGACTCCGGTATTGTCCGCGTCCAATCACCCAGCGCCGACGACCGTCGTCGTGACTTCCACGCGCGGATTATCGTTGCCGCTGCATCGACTTGGCCGACGTTCTCGCCGCGGCAGCCCGATGGCGGACGTGGATCCGCTGCGTGGTCATCAGGAATGCCTGCAGGTCCGTCGCCGAAACGGTCTGCAAACGCGTGCTCAACTGGCGTACCCAAGCCGGCTGCCGACGCATCGCATAGTCCATCATCTGTACGAACTGAGTGACCTCTTCGAAGTTTCGATCGGCGATCAGGTTCGAAATGGGGGCGATCACCCTGGCCACCGTTTCCACCGGCTGGGACGGCAGCGAGACGAACAGGTCGGCCGTGTGGATGATCGTCGGCTCCGCCGTTTCGCCGTCTCGAAAGACGAATTGCAGATGGATCAGTGCCCTCGCCAGGATCGGCTTCGGAAGCAGTGGGGAGACATACTGCCCTTCGCAGAAAACCAGCACGGAGTCTTCCCGGCGGCGCAGCACGAGCAGTTGCCCGCGAGAGCCATCGGACGCGGCCGCACGAAACCGTTCTTTGCCGTCGGGCCACAAGCGGAATTCCGACACGTCCAAGGCCCGCCAGATGTCGACAGCGGCATGCGGCACGGTCAGGAAATACCTGTACACTTCCGGCGCGGCAGAAAAGCTGATCGTCGGAAGCCGCCGATAGACGCTCAAACGGTCGACCACGCACATGGCTCTGACGCGGCGGTCCTCGGGCAGTGTTTGCAGCTCCAGCTTGTCGATGGCCGCTTTCCGATCCTCCGCGCTCGAAGATCCGCCACGCAATACTTTCGGCGCCCCCCAAGGTGGCCGGAGCCGGAGCGGACGCGTGCGCTCGGTCTCGGCAGGTTCGGACTCCCGATCATCACGGACGGCACTGTCCGGAATCGTGGCGACGCGCTCGCCCGGAATGGGCGCATGGACGCTCGTCCCCGTCGTTCCTGTGAGGGCGTCGAACGCGGCGTGACGTTCCCCGTCGTATTGCATCGCAGCCGACCGGACGAACAACGGCGGTTCTCCGGCCCATCCGATGGACGAGCACACCAACCACGGCAGCAACACCCCGCACGAAATCCTCGTGCGAGGCCGAGAGGCGTGGCCGTGACTTTCTGCTTCATCACACCAGTTGGCGCGGAGTCGAAAAGGGAACTGCGTAAAACGCATGATCGGCCTTGTTGCGGGGATCGGGGCTGGTCGGAAGTCAAAAGGCGGCCGGCACCGCGCCGCCGGCGAGTCGATGATGCGTTGCTACTATCGGCATAACCGGCGCGTCCCCTGCATTCCAATCCCTCGGGCAATCGGGCGTCGTGCCGCCCCGGAGCCGGAAAGGTGCTATTTTGATATCATCCGATCGCGCAGACTGCGCTGGCCACGGTGCAAATGCCGCATGTGAACGGCCTCATCCGCCGCACCGACTCTCTCCGGAATCTCGCCACGGAATCGCCGGACGCTCAGCTGAAGACATTTGGGCCGAGGCCACATTTTGTGCCTTCCGCCGCGGAGACCACCAATAGTGCTCCCAGCGTCCCCGCGGCCCCGGGCAAGAACCGCAGATGCTCGCGGACTCTCGCGGCATCGCTTCGTCCGGCCAGCCAAAAATCGAATCACGTAACATGTTGTCTTCAATAACTTTACGACACATACACCAAGATGCGCCACCCGTTGCGGACGCGTCGCGCACCACGTGGACACTGGGCGACGCTTACCGTCACCAACGCCGCCGGCGAATTTTTCGAAATCCGCAATTTCAGAGGCTGCAAAGACCTGCGACGCAATCTGGGTGCGGCGGCGCGCCGAACCGGCGAAACTGACTTGACCGCCTCTGACCGCTTGGTAAATTGGGCGGCGAAGTGGAGATTTGGGGATTGTTGGGGACAGCCTCTGCTACCGGAACGGAAGCAATGAAATCACTTTGACACTCTGTTTTGTAAGAGCCGTTCCGCCTGAACATGCCGCTGACGGGAACCTACGAACGAGCGATCGATCAGCAGCTGCGGGTGGCGATCCCCAAGGCGATGCGCCAGGAGTTTTGCAGGCAGGAGGGGAACGACGGACTGAATCGACTTTTTCTCACTCCGGGATTTGACGGCGTGCTGAATGCATACTGCCCGTCGGTATTCGAGACACTGGGCCGCGTACGTACGTCCGCAGCGAGTGGTGCCGCAGCGCTTCGCAAGTTCGCCCGGCTGTTCTACGCTCAAGCGTATCCAGCGGAATGGGATGGTCAGGGACGAATCCGAATTCCCGAACGACTGGCGGCGTTCGCGGATCTTCGGGACGCCGTCGTGCTGGTCGGCGTCAATGACCACATCGAGCTGTGGGCACCGGAGAAGTGGCACCAGTTCATGAGGAGTGAAGTGGAAGAATTCGATCGGCTGGGGGCCGAGTTTTTCGGTGAGAGTTGAATCTGCGGCAATCGCGCTGATTGCGCGCATGACGTCACGAACGGAAAGGTCATAAGACAGGGGTCCGCACGGACGGCGGTCGATCAGGAGTATTCGCCACTTTCCGCTGCCTGACCGGGCTTGCGGAGGGCGTTCAGGACGAGCGCCCGGTGGGCGTCGATCATCGGAACATCGTGGCTCCTTGTTCCGATGCTCGGCCGAGTCGGGCGGGTGGGCGGCAAGGAGGCCGCCCACCCGCCCACTTTCTTGCGCCGTGTGCTCGGGTTCTGGCGATACCTTGGATCGGCCGAGCCCGGATTGCCGCCGATCAATCATGCTCCGCACGACGAAACATCATCCGTATCGCCTGTCGAATTCGGGAATGCAGGCGAGCCAAGGCGGCCTTGCGACGCTGCAACGTAATTCGGTACGGCACACCGCGGTGAACGTCGAACTCGCCGGGAATCGTATCGGGCGCGCCGCAAAGCGCGCGTGCGACCATCATCCCACTCATCACCGCCGATTCGACACAGGCCACGTTCAAGCCGTTGGCGGTCCAGTCTCCGACGGCCATCAGGTTCCGGAATCCCGTCGCGTCCGGGACGATTCGCGCAGCGCCGCTCGTGCGGGGCATTTGACCTTGGTGGGCCAGCCGCGGCGGTGCGCTGGCGTCCTGCCAATGGACGACACCTTGTGCCTCCGGCCTCGAAACGGGACTTGTGGAATGCTCGCCGTGCGGGAGGAACCCGTGCAACAGCACGGCGGCCAAGGTATCGAACCGGCGCCGGGTGCGCTCGATCGCTGCGGCATATGCCGATTCGTCCCCCTCTTCCTTCGGCTGCCCACCGCTTGCATCGTGTCGCGTGCGGGCCGTGCCGGCCGGTACCGGCGCCGTGAATTGCAGAGGCATTGGTTCTTCATCCCGGTGCGGTGTCGATTCTTCGGCGTGGTCGGAAGACGGGGCGGCGTGGACCACCATCGACCGCAGTCCGGCAACAAGGAGCTTGCGAGGTAACACACAAATCCGCTGCTCGGGCGGTGTCGGCAAACGCCCCTGCGCAACGAGCACCGCCGCGTCGGATACGGCGGCCATTCCGTCGCGCCAGGTCTCATTCACCGCGGCCAGAGATTGGGTGACGTTTCGCGTCTGCTCGATCGGCAGCCCGCAGACGACACAGTCGAAATCCTCCTGCGCACGGAGCGTCAGTCTCCCGGTGGGTCCATACCGGAATGAGTCGGCCCGAAGGGGGTTCACTGCCGGCGGGCCCTGGCCGGTCGTTGCCGAACCGTCCCGATCCGGCAACCCATCGCCGGTTGGCACAGCGGAGCCGAGAGACAGGCTCACCTGCTGCACCTGGGTACCGTCACCCGCAGACTCGATTCGTTCGACGCACATGCAGCGTTCGAATCGTACGCCCCAGTGTCGCAACAGTTTCCAAAGGGGCATCAGCAGCGATTCGGCGGGCGGAACCTTCAGACCGTACCAGAACGCCTGCGAGTAACCGGCGACCGATCGACACACGAACCTCAGAGCCGCTCCGGCGGCCAGATTCGGTCGATCGTCGAATCCGAACTCGTAAGCATGCAGGAAATCGTACACGGCTTCGACGGGAGCTGATCCGACCGTTCCCGGATCCGCGCCGTGGCGTGTCAGCCATTCGCGGAAGTCGTACCGGTTCAACGGTTCGAAGCCGTGCCAGATCACAGCATCGCGGATCAGCCCAACAAGACACGTCCAAGCCAGATCGCACAGCGTCCACTCCCGCAACTCGCCGATCTCCGACGTGCCGGCATCGATGGCTTGGCGGAGTATCGTCATGAATCGCGTCCCCAGGCGATCGATGGCGGCGTACTCGCGAGACAGGTGATGCGAAACGTTCGAAGACATGCGGTCCGCCCAATCGGCGGCCAGATGGAGATGCGAGTACGGCCCATCGTCCGATGTACCAATCATTTCCACCGCCAGATTGTGCAGCCCCGAGGAAAGGATTTCCCGCTGCAGATCCACCGCGGAGCGTTCTACGGCGAATTGGACGGCGGGATAAACGGACCGAGACACGCGGGCGACCAGCCAGCGGAGACCATCACAGAGGACTTTCCAAGGATCGGCCGCTCGGGGCGTTCCCGCCGACGGTCCGTCCTTTCGCTGCGGAAATGTCAGGTTCCAGCGGTAGTGCCCGGCCGGACGCGTCTCGATCAACGACACAACGGACTGCGGCTCGAGAACGTTCGCAAGCTCCGAGAACGGCGAGTCCCGCAACAGTCCCTCGGCACGTGCGGTCTGGTAGACGGTTCGAGCGAGTGACAACGTGTTCCAGTAGCCCCCCAGCAAAACGCTTCCGGAGTTCGCGGCTGGCTCCAGCGGGGGACCGGGTGCTCCGTGCATGCACGCCGACAGGGGACAACGATCGGTGAAGAACAGCCGCACATCGAACCGTCGCCGGTTGGGCTGCTCGCGCAGCAGATGGAACGCGGCGGCCAGCGTACCGAGATTACCGCCGAGGAAGACGATCCGATACCCGGCCTGCGCGTGGGTCGATAGCCGATGGCGGTGAAACGTCGGAGAACTGCGTGCCATTCGTCCGCGCTTTCCAGCAGCCTGCCCGAATGACACGACTGCTCAGGGGGTACTCCCGGTGGTGACCACTCTCCGAATAGGCGAACTTCCTCATCCTATTCACGCCACTCCCCAAACACAACCAGGCATAGCCCGGAGCACCTCCTTTTTACAGCCGAAACGCTGTGCCTCCATCCGCGACCACGGGCTTCAGAACTCTGCCCGTTCCGCAAGCTGGGCAAGATGGGTGACCGATGAGAACACGGACCGATTGCATGCAATTGTCTGTTGCTGTGGCCGATACGGTATGTGTGCGACGGGCGGACTGCGCCCGTCGGGCGGAAGCTCCGAATGGCACGTCGGAAAGGAATCGCAGCGATTCCACAAGGCGTTCGGGGCACGACGCCGCGTTGGCACATTCGGTTGCGCTCGGCCGCCGACAACACAGGATTTCGGCTGACGGCGTTCGGAAGCAACTGCCAGTGTTGAGGTTGCGATGTCTTTCCCAGGCGTCGCCAACGAGAGGATCGGCCGCTTCCGCGGTCGCCGTCGGCGGTTCGGACCTGCAGGACGCTGGATACAGGTTGCAAGGGAGAGAGCGATGCGAACGATGCGATGGAGAAAACGCGGGCGACCGACTGCGATGGTCGCGCTGGCGATGAGCGGAATGGCGATGCTGCTGTCTGCGCCGGTCAGCGCAGACGATGCGGGCTGCCAGTCACCCAAGAGTGATTGCCAGAGCCTTTACCGGGCTGCGGGTGAGAAGCTCGCCAAGGCGCTGCAGGAGCATTCCAAGGCGTGCTGCGCGGCTCACGGCAAGAAGGATTGCGTTTCGTGCACGGCGAAATCCGGCACGTGCGATTCGAAGGCCGGTGCATGCGACGGCAAGGCGTGCGCGGGCGGCTGTGACGGACGTTGCGGCGGTGCGTGCGGTGCCGACGGCTGCGGTTGCGGCGGCGGACTTTTGAGTTGCTGCCTGGGCGACCCGATCGAGCTGTTCCCTGCGAACAAGGGCGTGAACAAGCTGGGCGGCTGGGTGCAGTTCGGGTATCACAGCGAATCCAACGGGCTGTTCAACAGTCACGACAGCCAATTGGGGCTGCACCAGTTGTGGTTCTATGCGGAGAAGGTTGCGGACGGCAGCGGCGATGCGATCGACTGGGGCTATCGAGCCGACTTCGTGTACGGCTTGGACGCTCAGAACACGCAGGCCTTCGGCAATCCGCCCGGTAGCTGGGACTTCATGAATCCCAGTTGGAATCATGGCAGCTACGGCTGGGCCCTGCCGCAGTTGTACCTGGAGTTCGCGTACCGCGACCTGAAAGTAACGCTGGGGCACTTCTACACCCTGGTCGGTTACGAGACGGTGACGGCTCCGGACAACTTCTTCTACAGCCACGCCTACACGATGAACAACAGCGAGCCGTTCACGCACACCGGCGTTCTGCTCACCTACGACCCTTCGGACGCGCTGGAGCTGTACGCCGGCTGGACGGCGGGCTGGGACACGGGCTTCGACCGCTTCATGGGTGGCAGCAGCTTCCTCGGCGGTGGAAGCTGGACGGTCGGCGATATGTTGACGGCCACGTACATCACGACGTTCGGCGACCTGGGCTGGCGAGGCGAAGGCTACAGCCACAGCATCGTGCTGGACTTCGCGGTCACCGAGAAGCTGAACTACGTCTTCCAGAGCGACGTGCTGACGACCAACCTCGGGCCGAACAACCACACCGTCGGCATCAACCAGTACCTGCTGTACACGATCAACGACTGCGTCCGCGCCGGCATGCGGTGGGAATGGTGGAAGCCCAACGGCCACTCGCAGAATGCGGTGACGGTGGGTCTGAACATCCGACCGCACGCGAACCTGGTGATCCGGCCGGAAATCCGTCATGACTGGAACCCGTCGGGCATCCGGTTCAACGGTGACGGCAAGAGCAACTTCACCACCTTCGGCATGGACTTCATTGTGACCTACTGAGAGGTCGGAGGCGTATGGATCCGCCGTCGCACCGGTACGTCGGAGGCGGCGGAACCCGTCGAGTGGGTTTGTGACAGTTTGAATCGACTTTTCCCGCGGCGGTTCGGTCAGTGCCTGCACCGGTCGGCCGCCGCGATTCGGACACTCCTCCTTTCCTGATTGACCGCGCTGCCTGGAGCTGGAACGTCGCTCGTCCGGCATTGCAGTGCGTTTCACAATAGCAGCCGGTCGGCACGATGAGCGCCGATCGGCTGTTTGCTTTCAGCCGTCCGCACGGCGATGCTCTGAACAAGTTCAGCGGCGACGGCCGCGGCCAGCGCCCCGCAGGGCACGCGCCGTCGGACCCGAGACGCCCGCACTTGCTTCCACATCCGCGGACGACGTTCCTTCTCTGCGGAAGCGGGCTGGCCCCGCGGACGCGATTCGCGACGGACACTTTTCATTGGGCCGCCAGTCGATCACCATCGCCCGCGAGTACACGGTTGCGGCGGCGACCGATCGCGTCGCACCGAAACCGTGCATCCTGACTGGCGGTCCATGTGGTCCGGCCCGACAGAAACGTGCGGGCCGAGCGTGTGCCGGAGACCGTTCGCGGTGAACTATTTCGCCCACGGAGTGCGTTTCGTCGAAGACCCATACCGCTTGGCCGGGACAGCCTTGCCCGACTGGCTGGCGGTCGTGCGTCGCCGCGTACGCATTCGGCAACGCCACCTGTCCCGGTGTTCTGCGGGCCCGGGCACGCCACTGCAGCGACTGACCGAAGGGGTCCGGCAGCATCTGGACGACGACGACTGGTTTCATCGCACCGAGGCGTTTCTGGTGGTGAGCAGTCGCCTCGGGCGGATCGCCGCCGAATTCGTCGATGCCCACATGCCGGACCCGGACCGCGTACGCTGCGGCTTCCTGGGCCACCTGTTGACGGAAATGCTGCTGGATTCGGTGCTGATCGAGCGTTTCCCACAGCGACTGGAGGAGTACTACCGGGCATTGCGGACCGTCGATCCGTGTCTGATCCGCGATGCCTTCATGCACTGGGGCCTGCCGCCGGTCTTCGAACTACCGGCCTGGATCCCGATTTTCGTGTCCGAGGCGATACTGTACGACTATCTCGAGCCACACACACTGCTGTACCGAATCAATCAGGTGATGCGGCGTGTGCGGCAACCGAAGCTGCCGGGCGGGTTCGTCGAGATCCTGCAGCGTGGCCGGTTGATCGTGGCTGACCAACTCGACAGACTATTGCCCGCGAGCCGCTGGGGGGAGGCGTAGCGGCCTTTTGTGAAAAAAACCGGCCGTGCATGGGACGCAACAAGGGGACGCTCACGATGAAGTACGGCATGAACATGCTGCTGTGGACGACGGACGTCACCGAGGAGCACTTCGGACTTTTGGAACAGATCCGCGAATGGGGTTACGACGGCGTCGAGTTGCCGATTTTCGATATGGATCCGGCAAAGTTCGAGCGTGTGGCCGCCAAGCTCAATGAGCTGGGGCTGGAGCGCACGGCGGTCACGATCGGAACGGCCGACGCCAATCCGATTTCGCCGCGGGCGGAAGTTCGGCAGGCCGGCTTGGAGCATCTGAAGAAAGCCATCGACATCTGCAAGGTGGCGGGCGTATCGCTTTTGTGCGGTCCGATCCACTCGGCGCTGGGCGAATTCACCGGTCAGGGAC
>RFHO01000339.1 GCA_003696385.1 Planctomycetota bacterium
CACGACAACCGGATGGACAAGATCTGGTGGAACGAACTGTGGATGGGCTGGCCTGTCGGGCCGCACTACGCCGAGCAGTCCAATGTCACTCACGCGCACCGGCTGCAGGGCAAACTGCTGCTGACGGTGGGTGAGCTGGATCGAAACGTCGATCCCGCCTCCACGATGCAGGTGGTCGACGCCCTGATCAAGGCCAACAAGGATTTCGAGCTGATCGTGGTGCCGGGAGCCGGCCACGGGGCCGGCGAGCGGCCGTATGCCAAGCGGCGTCGCGCCGATTTCTTCGTGCGTGCCTTGTGGAACCGGGAACCACGCAGTGAATGATCCGCCGCGTACACGCAGGTCCGCTTCGCCACGTCCCGCCTTCCCAGACGACGCCGGCAGCCGCGTGGCCGACGGACCGACAGACTGACAATCCGACGCCGGCCGTGCTAAATTACGCGCGGCGGGTGAAAACACCGGCAACGCGACGCCTTCCGAGATGAAACGAACGCGGCGGTGGAATTCGCCGGTTCCACCGAGCGGTCGATGCCGGCCCCCAACGCCGCCCGAACGCAAGGAGTGACAGCGATGCCCTTCGAACGCGACATGTTCCGCGAACGCGAACGCGGACTGGAAAACGAATTCTTCTACCGCGTCGATCAGGAGCTTCTCAAGAAGCTCCGCGAACAGATTCAGGCTCGCGAACGCAAGCAGCGACTGGCCGAGGTGACCGGCATCAAGGACGACGCGGTGCTGGAGGAACTGGCCAATCTGGGAATCACCGAAGAATCGCTGCTGGCATTTCAGCTCGTCCCGCTGTTGAAGATCGCGTGGGCAGACCGCGTGATGGACATGCGGGAGCGGGAAGCGTTGTTGCAGGCGGTCGAAGCCGAAGGGATCCGCCCCGGTACGCCGGCGTACGAGCTGATTACGCAGTGGCTGCAAAGGCCGCCGGGCGAACAGCTCTGGTCCGCCTGGAAGAAGTACGCCGAAGCCCTGCGCGATGCGCTTCCCCAGGAGCAGTTGAAGTGGCTCCGCGACGACCTGGTTTCGCGGATGCAGTCCATCGCCGAAGCCGCCGGCGGCTTTCTGGGATTGAACGCCGTCTCGATGGCCGAACAGGCCGTCATCGACGAAGTGACCCAGGTTCTCACCACCCAGTCCGGCTGAGGAGCCGGCGACGCACCGTCCGCCACGCAACGCCGCGGTCGCCCGTCCGGACGTGCTTCATGCCATCAGGTACAAAAAGGCGTGTTCTGCGCGTCTGCGGGCCGCTGCGTCCGAAACTCGCTCCGCAATCGCAAAGAAACCGTACAGCGTCTTGATGCGGTGCGTCAGTCGCGCTTCGTCGCGCTTGAGCATGTCTTTCCAGTAGGCTGGATCACGCGGGTCGTGCGCGGCAGCCGTGTACGCACCGAATTCCGCCGACACATCGGGCAACGTGCGCAGCAACGCCAGATGTCGGGCATGCGCGGTGCGCCCGAGTTCAGCGAGGTCGCGAAATCCGCGGCGGTGCAGTTCCAACAACCCGGCCGCATGATTGATCAGGTGCCACAGTCCTCCAAAACCGCGGCGATGCACGCCGGCCATGCGAGCGGTTTCGTCCAGCGTCCGCCTCAGCATGTCGGACAAATCGCGATAGTGAACCGTCTGCGAGTCCGTCAGCTGCACCTCGTGGCCGTACTTCCAGCCTTTCGCCTTGCCATAGTACCCGCGTCCCTGGCGCTGGGTGGCGAACTGGCGCATCAGCCGCACCAGTCCGTCGATCGCCCGCGGCGTGGCCAAATCGGGATGATCCTGCACGGCCCGAATGGCCAGCGAGCCGAAGATCACGTTGTGTCCGGACTGCCGCAGCCGGTCCATCGACGTCCGCAGTGCCGCGGCAATCTGCCGGTCGGCATCGCGGACCGGTCGGCCGCCGGCCAGAGGCTTGAACAGGTCCCCGACGGTGAGACCGGCCTGCCGGGGATTGAACCAGATCGCTTCCTCACCACGCAGAATGCGATCGAGTTCGCTCTGGATTCCGGCGAACACGCCCGCCGGCCAGTCGCCGTGGTCTTCACCGAGGAAGTATCCCGCCAAAAGGGCGGCCCCCAGATGCCCCGCCAGCGGACCGGCTCGATGAGCATTGGCGAGCCCCCAGACGCCCTTTTCCAGATACTCGTACCCGACCATCGCGTCGCGCCCGGGGTGTGGGGGGATCGATCCCGTTAGACCGTGGCGGACGGCGCGTGAGACGAACGCGCACCTGGCGCGGTGGTCCGCCGCCATGCCACGGTATCCGCCAACGCATCCGGGGACAACGGTCACCGGCGATGGCAGGGCGCGGCTCACGTCCCGTCCCGGGACGGCGGCCGATCGGGCTCGGCGCTGCGGCGGACCGCTCTTTCGGGGCCATTCTCCGACGCTGCGCCGGCCGGTGCGGTCGGGTCGCCCGTCGGCATATCGGACTCGGCGTCTTTCGCCGCTGCGGCGGCTTCGGCGGGTGGTGCGGCCGGAACGACGGGCCTCCCATCATCCCCGTTGGATACGCCCTTTTTCTCCGGCGGCTGCGGAGGCACGTCGTACATCGCACCACCGGCAGCGGGCATCGTCTGGTCCACCTGGCCCAGCCCCTGCCAACCACCGCCCAGAGCCCGATAGGCGTTGACGATGGCGGACAACTGCTGTTGCTTGGTTTCGATCACCTCCATGCGGGCGGTCAGCAGGTCGCGTTGGGCGAGCAGTACTTCGAGGTATTCAACGCGGGCATTCTGATACAACTGGTTGGCGACGTCGACCGACAGTTCCAGGGCTTCAAGCTGCTGCCGCTTCAGGGCCAGGGCCTGTGTGTAATTCTGCACCTTCGCCAACAGATTGACGACCTCGATATACGCATTGACGATCGTTTGCTGGTAGTTGTACAGAGCGCGAAGCTGTTCGGCGTTGGCATTCATGAATTCCGCCCGGATGGCCTTGCGGTTGATCAACGGAGCGACCAGATCACCGGCCGCGTCGTAGATCAGCGCTTCGGGATTGATCAGGTAACGCGGGTTGAACGCCCGATAGCCCACGCTGGCGGTGATTTCCAATTTGGGAAAGAACTCGGCCCGCGCGACCTGAATGTCCAGTCCGGCCGCGATCAGTTCACGTTCGGCCTGGATGATGTCCGGACGGTTCAGCAACAGCTCCGACGGCAGACCGGCTTCGAGAGCGTGCAATTGAATGTCCAGGAACCGCTCCGAGGCCCGCTCGACCTTTTCGGGAAATCGCAGCAGAAGTCCGTTGATGCGGTTCTCGGTCTGCACGATCTCCTGCTGGACGACCAGCTTTTCGCTCTGACTCTTGCGCAGCTCGGCCAGGAAACGTTGCACGGGCAGTTCGGTGCTGCGGCCGGCCTCTTTCTGCGCCCGGGCCAGCTCCAGACTCCGTTGCTGCAGCTCGATGATGCTGTCCAGCGTGGCCAGTTGCTGGTCCAGCGCCAACAGTTCGTAGTAGCTGTCGGCCACTTCCGCGACCAGGCGGGTGACGAAGAAGTTCCGCCGCTGGATCGCCGCCAGATAGCGTTGGATTGCGGCGTCGCGTGCGTTGCGCAATTGCCGCCAGATGTCGACTTCCCAGAACAGGTTCAGCCGGCCCAGGAAATCGGGCAGCGGATCGGGGAAGGCCTTCCCTTCTTCGGGCAATACGGGCAACTGGTCTTCGACCGCCCCCTGCGGCGTGAACAGGCTCGGCTTCTCCAGCCCCGCTCCGATGCCGCCGGTCACGAACGGCCAATAGGCACCACGACGGGCCAGTACCTTGTTGGCCGCGATTTGAACTTCCTGATCGAGGATCTTCAGCTCACGGTTGGCATCGAGCGCCTGCTGAATATAGGCCAGCAGCTTCGGATCGTCGAAGAACTCCTGCACGGGCAGGCGGGCCGAACTGGCCGCCGGCTCACTCGACGTCTCGTCGTCTCCCGAGTCGTTCGAGTCCGCCGCCTCGTCGGTGCCGCCGTACCCGCCACCCGCCATTCCCGACTGGATGCGGAACCGGCCCGGTAAATCGGGAGCCGGCTCGCCGTACCGCAACGGCGGAATGGCGCACGAGGGCAGCACGCACAACATGCCCATCCACGCCAGCAACCACGTCACGCGCTTCGGCTCGACCATCTCCAGAGTTTCCATCTGCGGGGTCTGCGATGCGTCCGTTCGAACCATCCTCGCCACTCGCGTCGGGACCGGCGGTCCGTGCCGGTGCATGCCGTTCCGGACTCGGCGCGCACCGCGAGCGGGTCCGGGGCACGGCAATCCAGCGAACCGGTCCTCCGGACACATCCGATTCGATGCTTTAGATCGACCGCAAACGGTATGCGACATGAGCGGTTATGCCGAAAACACAGGTTTCCCGCGTTGTGCGGATCGCAACGGCTTTCCCAGTGGCGCCGGCTCGCGGATGGTCGATCGACCACGGGGCGCCACGCTGTGGCCCCACCACAACCCCGACACCCGGGGCCACGACATGTGCAACAGATTCGCTTGTCCGTGAAACACGCCGCGACACGCAGCACGCGTCCCCGTCACGGCCGGCGTGCACGGTGCTCGCCCGCCGCCGAAACGGCTTCTTGCACGGAGTGTGCGCGTGGACTTCCATGCAGTCCGCGCCGCGCGCACCGAGGATTCGCCTTCAACCGGTCGCACGCGGCAGCACGGGCCCTGACAGCGGCAATCCCATCAGAAAGATCACCAGAACGAATCCCCACGCGATCGCCAACACGTGCCAGAACCACGCACAGACCACCACGCCGAAATAATACTCGTGGTCGTAACGCCCGCGCCACGCTTGGAGTGTCACGAAGACCAGAAACAACACGGCGACGCTCACGTGCAGGGCGTGCATGGCGGTCAGAGCCACGACGAACGCATTCAGCCCCAGCACCGTGTCCTCCGGCCGGTGGCTCAGAATGAGCGTCCGGATGCCGAACGTCTGGCCCCCACAGAATGCCGTCGCACAAAACAGGGCCAGTGCCAGGCGGACACGCAGCAACTCCTGCCGCTCGCGGCGCACCGCATCCCGAGCCGCTTCCAGCCAGCCGCTGACGGCCGCCAGCAACAGAGTCGTCCAGAAAAACGCCGGCGGAAATCGAAACCGTCCCGCGTCGCCGGTTTGCGGCCACAACCAGACCAGTCCCCACGCCAGCAGCCCCGCCAGACCGAATACCGCCGCCGCAAGCACGAAGAACGCCAGCGCAAACCGCGCCGTCACGACACGTTCGTCGACACCGTGCGGCAGCCAGCCTGCGGCGCCGCGCGCCGACCGTTCGGAACTTTCGTTCACGCCGCTGCCTCGCTCCAAGACATTCCGCCGCCCCTGACCGCTGCGTCGCAAGACGCCGCCTCTCCGCGATTCGCCGTCCCTTCGCGTTTCGGCCACCGCCAACGCCCTGCGTTATCGTCCGCCGGGCACGGCCGCCGAATGCCCGATCGGCCCACACCATACCGCGACGGCCGGTTCACTGCGCCGCCCCGGTGCCCTCCACGCGGCCTGTGCGAATGGCTCGGCCGCGTTCCTGTAACGCCGATCTTCGAATTGCACAACGCAGCTCGCGGACTTGGCGAATCCCGATCGGCGCGACACACTGTGGGAAAGCGCCCGGAACCACGGTCGTGCGGCGGCGTTCTTCCGCCGGCCGACCCGGTCAGCCCCCACGAATCACTGCAGGGTGAGACGCGATGAGCAACGCATCGGAACGCACCGCCGGCACCGCAACGAGGGTCGGGCAGCCGGCCACCGCAAGTGCATCGAACGACTCGGCGTCGGCGTCCGTCGTCACTGTACCGCGGACGCAGCGGCAAGCACCGCCGACGCGCCGGGCGTCGGCTCGTCCGATCGCCGTGGCACTCCCGGGCCTCGACGCGCTGCGTGCGGCGTGCCATCGCCGCTTCGTCCTTCGTATTGCGTCCGCTGCGCTGTCGTTGGGCCTTCTGACGGTGGACATTCCCGCGGTCCACGGCGAACCGCCGGCCGGCCGACCGCGGCCTTGCGCCCCACTCCGGGACGGCGACCGGGTGGCCTGGATCGGCGATGGATTGGTCGAGCGAGAGC
>RFHO01000340.1 GCA_003696385.1 Planctomycetota bacterium
ACGTCCAGACCGGCCGCGCTGATGTAGGGCAGCGCGGCCAGGTCACGCTCACAGGCATCGAGAAAGTCGCTGAGCAGGACCAGCACGCTGCGGCGTCGTACATGCTGCGAGATCCAATCGAACAGGCCTTGGAGATCCGTCCGGCCGCCGGGCTGCGCGTGTTCCAGCTCGGCCAGCAGGTGCCGGCAGTGGCGGCGGCCGCGCCGCGGCGGCAACCACGTTCGCACGGCGCCGTCGAAGACGGCACCGCCCACGGCGTCACGTTGATGCTCGAACAACAGTGCCAGCGATGCGGCCAGCGTCGCCGCATACTGGTACTTGGACCAGGCTCCGCTTCCGAAGCCCATCGAGCCGCTGCCGTCGACGAGCAGCACGGCACGCAGATTCGTTTCGTCCTCGAACCGCTTGATCTGCAGGCGATCCGAGCGGCCGTAGCGTTTCCAGTCGACGTACCGCACATCGTCGCCGGGAACGTATTGCCGGTACTCGGCGAATTCGGCCGAAAAGCCGAAGAACGGACTGCGGTGCAGCCCCGAAAGAAAGCCGTCGACCACCAGCCGCGCACGGAGCAACAGCGTCTTCAGGTGCATTACCGCGTCCACTTGTTGCAGTTGGATGGCACGGTGGCGCGAACGGACCGATGTCCTCGTGGCGTTTGCTGTCATGATGGGTTTCCCATGAGCCCGACGCGGGGCGCGATCGAGCGGTGGGCTGCGGTCGGTTCCCGATGTCCGACTGCATGGCCGCTGCGGCGTCATGCGGCGGCCGGCGGTGGAACCGATTCCAGCAGCCGGTCGACGATGTCTTCGGGAGTGAGGCCTTCGGCTTCGGCGCGGTAGTTCACCAGGATGCGGTGTCGCAGTGTCGGGTGCGCCAGGGCGCGGATGTCATCGGTGGTGACGCAGTAGCGGCGGTGCAGCAGGGCGCGGGCTTTGGCCCCGAGGACCCAGAACTGGCCGGCTCGAAGTCCGGCGCCCCAGCCGACCCACCGGTCCACGAAGTCCGGAGCCTGCGGCCTTCCGGGACGTGTGGCCTGGACCATCCGCACGACCCAGCGGGCCAGGTCCTCCGCGATCGGCACGTTGCGAACCAGTTGCTGGAAACGCAGTACGTCCTCCGCGGAATACAGTGGTCGCAGTTGGACCGCATCGCCTCGCGTGGTGCCCAGCACGACCTGCAGCTCTTCGTCTTCGGGCAGGTAGTCGACGACCACGTTGAACATGAAGCGGTCGAGCTGCGCTTCGGGCAACGGGTACGTGCCTTCCATTTCGATGGGGTTCTGCGTGGCCAGGACGAAGAACGGTTCGGGCAGCCGGCGCCGTTCGCCTCCGGCGGTGACCTGATGCTCCTGCATGGCTTCCAGCAGGGCCGCCTGAGTCTTCGGCGGCGTACGGTTGATTTCGTCGGCCAGGATCACGCTGGCGAAGATCGGGCCGGGGACGAAGTGGAACCGGCGTCGGCCGTCGGGTTCTTCTTCGATGATCTCCGTCCCGGTAATGTCTGCCGGCATCAAATCCGGTGTGAACTGGATCCGCCGGAACGGCAGGTCGAACAGTTGGGCAACGGACTTGACCAGCAGCGTCTTGGCCAGCCCGGGCGGGCCGGTCAGCAGGCAATGGCCTCCGGAAAACAGCGCGACCAGAAGCTGCTCGATCACCTGCCGCTGGCCGACGATCACCCTGGACAGTTCGGCTTCGATCAGGTCGCGGGCATCGAGCAACTGGGCGACGGCGGAGGGATCCTCGTGCGGCCGGGGAGCGGGAGTGGACATGGGGCTTTCCTCCATGAGCAACGGAACGTGGCGCCCGTCAGTCGCGGCCGGACCCGGTGACCCGCAGGGGCGAACGACCGGCATCCCGTCCGTGCTGCCGGGGGCCCGGCGGTCAATGGGTCATTGCGTAGAAGATGATGTTGATTCCCAGCGGATAGGCTTTCTTTTCCGAGAACTCGCGGAAGTACCACTCGTCTTCGCCTTCGCGTTCCCAGCCGTCTCCGAGGTCCGTGTTGTGGCAGATCACGACCATCAGCCGGCCGCGATCGTCGAAGATGCCCTTGTAGTGGACTTCCTTGGCGTCCTCGCGCTCCCAGGTGATCCCGTAGGGCCGCCCCCACTGTGCGGCACCGATGCTGGGGATCTGAGGGCGCTCCTTCATGTCGTAGACGCAGTGGAAAATCGGGTGGCTGAGCGGCAGCTCCTCCGGCTCGCGGTCCGGAAACACGCGTTTGATCTCGCGGTAGAAGTTGTCCCATTCGGCCTCGCCCCAGAAGTCGTCGACCATCAGGAAGCCGCCCCGCAGCAGGTATTCACGCAGCGCCTGGACCTCGGCTTCGCTGAACACCAGGTCGCCCGGCTCGACGATGTAGATGAACGGATAGTCGAACAGCTCCGGGTCCGTCAGCTCCAGGATCCTGCCATCGGGATCCACGCGCAACGAGGTGAGCTGCTGCAGGCGGTAGGAGATGTTCAGGTCGCTGTCCGGGAAGTCGGTTCGCCAACGCTGGCTGCGCAGCCCGGAGTAACGGATTCGCACGAAGGTGAATACGTCGTTCGGAAATGCCGCATCGCGCTGCCAGTCCGGAACGCCGTTTCGTTCGGAGGGTGTCGAAGAGTGTGCCGCCGGCGGCCGCGCCAGCAGCAGGATCAGCACGACGGCCGACAGCAGAGCGGTTCCGCCCAGCAACAACCAGGGAACCAGAGGCGTTGTCCGACCGCGGAACATTTCACGTCACCTCCGTGTGGATTCGGCTCGGCCCGCACGCGCGTCTGCGGGACCCGCTTCGCGGTGGATCTGCCGGAGCAGTCGCAGGGCGGCGCGGAAACGCGGAGCCTGTTCGAGGGCCAGCAGCACGTGTCGGCGCGCGGCGGCGCGATCCGTCGTCTGCAGCAGCCAAGCCAGCGCATAGTGCACTTCGGCGGGATCCTCCGGTTGAAGGTGCGTCAGTGCCTGCAGCGCCCGCACGGCGGCGGGGCGGTCGTTCAGCAGCAGTGCGGCCGCGGCGGCGGAGCGGTGCACGATCGGCAGCATGGGATCCACTTGCCGCAGCCGGGCCGCCCAGACGGCGGTCTGGCGAGCCAGCGCGGTGAGGTGCTGCGGGACCTGCGGCGTGTCGTCATCACCGATGGTCCGGCGGGCGGCGGGATCCAGTTGTGGCAGGGCGTCTTCGAGCAGCTTGCGCAGCGGTTCGACGGGGGCATCGCCACGCTGTGCCCACTGTTCCAGGACCGCTCGTTCCGCCGCCGCATCGCCCGCCAGACGCGTGGCTCGGGCCAGCAGACGGTAGCCGTTGTCGGGCGAGTCGGTGTCTTCGGGAACCAGGCGGATCAGACGTTCGGCGTATTTGCGAGCGGTTGCGGCGTCGTCGTTGTCCAGCGCCTGCCGGGTGGCGGCTTTGAGTGCCGCGACGTTGTTCGGATGTTGCTGCAGCCAGGTTTGCAGGGCGTCGCCGTCGTCATTCAGGAGGGCCGCCAGGTCTGGAACGGACCAGTCCGCATCCGGTGCGTAGGCAGCCGCCCGCCAGCGGGCAAATTCGGCGAAATGGGTGTCGAGTTCCGCCGGCGGCGCCATGCGGCGATTCAGAGCGACCTCGACGGGCAGCCCGTCCCGCAGGTCGTTCAGCACCGCACGCACGGACGCCGGCCCGTGCCGTTCGATGAGGAATTCGACGGCCAGCGACGAAACGTAGTACGCAAAAGCCACGTCCGCGCCGGATCGCGCCGTGAGGAACAGGCTGCTCAGCTCGCTGATCGGCGGCACGCCCTGCTCGAGAATCCGGCGGCGGTGCGCGGCGTTCATCCGCATCCCCCAGCGGGAATCGGCCTGCCGTTCCTCGTACACCGAGATGCCTTCGCTGAACCAGCGCGGGATGCGGTTGGCCGTGGCCTGCAGCGTGATCACGTGAGCGTATTCGTGCCACAGCACCGAATGCCAGTTGGCCGGGGTGTCCCGATGGGCCAGCGGGCTGTTGGCGGTGATCACCCGGCCGAAGCACACGCCCAGATACCCCGAAGCGCCGGGAAGGCCGAACGTGCGGACGGCGAAGTCGTCCGGGTCGGAGAAGATCTCGACGATCACCGGTTCCGCCGGCTGTACGCCGTACTTCTCCGCGAGCACGCTTCGCGCCCGGTTCAAAAGTTCCAGCACTTCCGAGCCGTAGACGTCCGCTTCGCCGCGGTCCATCCGCACGAGGAAGTGCTCGTCGCCGATCGTGGCGAAGCGTTGCAGACGGTCGTGCAGTTCGAGCAGATTGAACGCGGTCAGGTCGTACCGGTCCTGTGCGAAGGCGTCTTCGGCCAGTTGCCAGCCGCGTTCTTCGTCACCCAGCCGTAGCAGATCTTCAGCGAGCTGGATCCGGGCCGGGACGAAGTGCGGATCGAGTTCGAGGGCCCGCTGCTGAGCCGCCGCGCCTTCCGCGAACCGGTACTTCTGTGACAGTTTGCGGCCGATCAGATGGTCGACCCGCGGGTTGCGTGTCCAGCGGCTCAGGGCACGGTCGCGGCAGATGGCGGCTCCGCGGGGATCGTTCTGCAATTCGGCCAGCACCGCCAGCAGGGCCCAGCAGTCCGGATCCAACGGGTTGGTCTGCAGTGCCCGCTCGAGGTGTTCGCGGGCGGTGCCGTACTGCTCGCGGTCGATCGCGTCTTGGGCGAGCAGCCGCAGCGTCGGGACGTGGTTGGGATTGTGCCGCAGAACGTCCGCGGCGGTGGCCGCGAAGTGTTTCCTGTCGGAGCGGGCGGCGATCCGCGCCCGCAGGTGCAACAGCTCCGTGTCGTCGGGGAACTCCCGTCGCGCCGCGGTGACGATCTCCGACGCCAGGGAATCGTCCGATTTCCGCAACGCAAGCTCGGCCGCCGCGACGAAGCCGACGGGAGACTTCGGGTAGCTCTTCTGCGCCCGCTGGAAGTATCGTTCCAGCACTTCGGCGGCGTCGGTGCCGGATTCGAGCATCGTCCAGCCCAGGGCCACCAGGTTGTCCGAGTCGGTGTACCGCCAGGTGTACCGTTCGGCCAGCTCGAGGATCTCGTTGCGATACCGTGCGGCCAGCTCCTCGCGTCCGGTGAATCGTGACGTGATGATCGCCAGACGCCGCAGCCGGATGCTCCAGGAGTACCGTTTCAGGCCCTCTTCGACGGTCGCGTGGGCGGCCCGGTAGCGTCCGCGGGCCAGTTCGGCCCGAGCCTTCAGCAGCGGCCAGTCTTCACCGTACAGATTGCGTTGCAGGGCCCGGACGCATTCGGCGCGGCACGCTTCGTACTCACCGCGCTGATAGAGTTCGGCGGCGTGTTCCTCGGACGGACGCGGCTGCGGTTCGGCGGCAAGCAGGAAAGCCGGCAGCACGGCGGCGAGCACCGCAGCCAGAGGCACTGACCGGACGCCGTGCCGCCACGCAGCACGGTGACGGCACGCACGGCTCCGTGGTGCACGCGGCGGCTGCGTCACGGCGCATGAAAAACCGGCGGTTTGCTCGCCGGGGGAAGCACCGCCGGTTCGATGGCTCTGGTTGGACTCGGGGGAACGTCGCGTCCGCGTGGCCGGCGACCCATCGGAATGCGGTTCGGCGGCCGGTGGCAACGCGCCGCAGGCCGGTGCGCTGCGTTCCGGTCGGCCTCGGGGGACGAAAGCGAGCATGCGCGCGTCCTTGCCATCGGATGCTCGATGCCGCGGCCGCCGCCTCCACTGCGCCACAATCGGAGCCGAACGGCATCCGAGGGTTCGGGGCCGTTCCCGTACTGCGGTCGCCTGGGCGGGCGTCGTCCTGGT
Organism: Planctomycetota bacterium; assembly: GCA_003696385.1. Taxonomy (GTDB): domain Bacteria; phylum Planctomycetota; class Planctomycetia; order Planctomycetales; family Planctomycetaceae; genus J052. The sequence continues at coordinate 5,760 of RFHO01000340.1, forward strand.
GACGGAATCCGGTCGCCGCTATGCCGCGACGATGTGCCTGGCGGTGCTTGGTGCCACCAGCAGGCGGCCGCGGACGTGCTTGCGGCTGCCGGTTCCATCCGGCGGATCCGCCGCGGAGTGCCCTTCAAATCACTCCGTGCAGGCGGCTGCCGGCCACCGGCACGGGTGCAATGCGCATCCGAAGGAACGCGAACGGTGTCGCTCGCGCAACGCCGAAGCCTATACCAGCGTCGCGATCGGCCGCAAGGCGGGTTTCCGCGAAAGCGTCCAGGCCATCCGTTGAGTGAAGCGGCTCGACCGCCGGCGTGACGCGAGCGAAGACGAACCGGCGGCGCTCGCTGCGTCGGCCCGCGAGCGGAGCCGGTCGGACGTGTGCCCTGCGGCTGATTGAAAACGCCTGCCCGATCGGGGATACTGCGGGTTCGGCAACCGTCTCCGCTGCCGGGATGG
>RFHO01000040.1 GCA_003696385.1 Planctomycetota bacterium
CACCACCAGGGAAATCGAAGAACAGGCGGATAAGAATCGGGTCGGATTCTTCGAGCGGGAAGCGCGCGTGGAACGCTTTCACCATGCGAATCGCGTGCTGGTACGCCGGGCACTGGTGGATGCCATCAAAGAGACGTTCTCGGGAACGGCCGGCCGGCTGCCCTTGCCGTTCCGCCTGATGATGCTCGGCGGCGACGACCTGCTGCTGGTCTGCGACGCCGCGTTCGCCGTGCCGTTCCTGATCGCTTTCGAAAAGGCGATCCGAGAATACGATCAGGCGCTGCGCGAGCAAAACCCGGGTCGCTCGCCCTTCACCTTCGGCGCCGGCATCGCCATCGTCAAACGCACGTTCCCGTTCCACCGGGCGCACGATCTGGCCGAGCAGTTGCTTTCCAGCGCCAAGCGGCTGTACCGAGAACAAAAGGCCGCCGTTGAACAAGCGAAGAAAAACGGAACCACCGCCCCGCAGCCGGTTTCCACCGTCGATTGGCTGGCCATCACGGAGGCATGGCACGACGAGCTGAAAGACGTGCGGCGGCGCGATACCCGAATGCAGTACTCCGTCGGCGGGACGGTCGAAACGCTCGTGCTGTCGCAGAAACCCTATCCGATCGCAGCAAACGGGGGAAACGGAGCCGCGTCGCTGGAGCAACTGTGGAAACTCGCGTGCTCCGCGTGTGAAGTGGCTCGCACGCAGTTGAATGCTCTGGCCCGGATCCTGCCCCGCGGACGGCGTCAGGCCGAATGGGCCGCGCAGGCGGTGAACGACGACGCCCTGCCGCAGCTGCTCGAGAAACTCCATGGCGCTGCGAGCCCGTGGGTCGATGGCGGCCAGGACACGTGCGTCTCGCGCTTCCTTGATTTCCTCGAACTCCGTGAACTGGCCCGCCGCCGCGAAAGCCTCATCAGCCAGGGAACGACACCATGAGTGAATACGCACTGCGCTTCACCATCGAGCTGCTCGAAGACACACACACCGGCACCGGCATGGGACGGCTGGGACTGGTCGATGACACGCAGAGCCGCGACCAGCACGGGCGGCCGGTCATCTGGGCATCGACACTGCGCGGACTGTTACGCGAAGCCGGAGAGGACTGGTTGCTCAACCTGGAACAGGCCGGTACCGCTCAGGCACAACTCGCATCACGACGGGAGCTGCTGTACCGCCTGTTCGGACCACCGATGAACAAGACCGTCCAGGGCCAACGCCGCGGGCGTGGGGTGTGTCAGATCCGATCGTTGCGGATCGACGACCGAAACCAACGGCGGAACGGCGGTTCGGCCACACCGGAGATGTTCAACCAATGGACCAGTACCGCGCGCGAAGTCCATTCGCGCCGCCCGATGGAACACACGCTGCGCACTGTGGAAACGGCGGCGGCCGGGCTGCAGCTTCGCGGCGAGATCCGCTGGCGCTGTTCGGCCGACGAAGCCGAGCAAATCGCGCAATCAGTTCAAGGGTGCTTGCAGCGCATCACGGCCGTCGGCAGCGGCAAGACTCGGGGCCTGGGGAGAATCCGCCTGTGCGACGTGTCGTGCATCGAAATCACCGAAGGCACGCACGCCGATCCGCAAGCGGAATGGCTCCGCCCCCTGCAGCAAATGCCTGCCGAGACGCCGGTGCTGCTCGACGTGGCCCTGCGCAACCTAGAACCGCTGCTGCTGGTCACGACCACCTACGCCAGCAACCTCAACGACTCACTCGATCATCTGCCCGGCGGCACTCTGCGGGGAGCGATCCTGCACTGGATCGCCGAGCGAGATTCCACGCTGAGTGAGCGATTGGCCGACCCGCTGCAGTTTCGCGTCACCAACGCGTACGTCCTCGATCCAGAGCCGTTGCGGGATGACCAGCCGCTGGCGTCCGCCGTCGCCGCGTCGCTCGGCGACTGGCAAACCCTTCCCGCTCCCTTGTCTCTGCGGGCGTTCAAAGCCGGCGTGGGGCCGTCGGTCCATCCACCAGCCGAACAAAAGCCGTTGCCGTGGTGGGCAAGGGCCGACTCCAGCGGCGATTTTCTCGGACAGCGGGACGAGCGGGACGCGATCGCCGAGGTGGACCGTCCCGACGGTACAGGCCTGCGCAAACGCATCAAGGCGTCGGAATACCTCGTGCGTTCCGGAGATGGAGGAGCTTGGCGGCGCGTGCGGCCGCGCATGGGCGTCGTGCTGCGCAACCGCGTCCCCACCGAGCGCATCGACCCGCATGATCGCGGCCGCGACACGCAACACGGCTTTCAGGAGGACGCGCTGTTCAGCGAACAGGTGATCTGGGACGGACAGGTCTATCTGTGCCGGTTGTGGTTCGCATCGCGTGAAGTGGCCGAACACTTCGGCCGGCTCGCCGCACCGCTGTTCACCGGAGATCCGGCGACGCGGAGTTGGCTGCGAGTGGGCCGCGGCGGACGTCCCGTTCGTGTCGAGGCATCCCAGTGGCAGGCCGCCCCTTCGGCATCATCGTCGCCGGCCGCGGACACATCCCAACCGGCCGCCGGCGCCGACTACGTCACCGTCACGCTGACCAGTGACCTGATCGGCCGCACGCGGTGGCTCACCTTCGCGACCGCTCCGACGACGGCCGATTGGCTGCGTTGGTTTCGGCGGGCCGCCCAAGATGCCGGGATCGATCTGTCGCTTCCAAAGGACGACACGATCACCATCGATCCGGACCGCACGATCCTGGAAACGACCGATGTCTACGGG
>RFHO01000341.1 GCA_003696385.1 Planctomycetota bacterium
ACGGGTCGTCTGGCGGCCGTTCCCGTTCGATGTGCCGAGCGTTCGGTGTGAGGCAGCGGGAAAAGTGATCGCACGGCGGCGCTATGACGCGGACCGTCTTGCTGCCGCGCTCGCGGTCGCGGAGTGCCTTACGCTGCGGTGGGTGATGACGCCGGGAACGGGTTGAACGCACCGGGCCGCGCGCGTCCGCGGTTGGGACGCGGGGGCGCGGCGCCCAGCAGGAACTGCGCAGTCCACACGAATGCAGAGCAGGTGCCGCGGCGGCGCGCCTCGCGACGGGTCACGCGATCAGGGCTGAGACCCGCGAGGGATCGCGCCGGGTGGTCCTCCCGGAGGCGAGGCGGGGCCACCGGGAACCGAGCCGCCGGCTGCGGGAGCAAGGGCCGGTTGTTTGGCGGGTGCGGCGCCCGGGGCGGATCCGAGGCCGGGTTGCGGGGCGTTGGGCACGGGTTGTCCGCCTGCGCCGGGGGGCTGGGCCGGTGTGTTGCGGGCGGGGGTGCCGTCTTCGGTGACCGGGGTCACCTGGAAGTTGCCGAGCTGGATCCGGGCGCGCGCCAGTTGAGTGCGCGCCTCATTGAAGACCTTTTCGTCGAACCGCTGCACGAAGCTGAGCACGCGTCGCTTGCGGTCGTACTTGATCGAGTCCTTGCGGACGCCGATGACGCGGCCCAAGGCACGCATCGCGGCTTTGTCGACGGAGCCGGAACCGCGGTAGGAGCGGACAAGGATGTCGACACGCACGTAGCGGGTCCCGTTGGCGGCCGGTGCGCCGGCGCCGGGTGGTCGGCCGGCGACCGCTCCCGGGGCAACCGGTGCGGACCGTTCCGGCGGGCGCATCATGGCGGGATCCGGTTCGCCGCCCGGGGGCGTGAGTGTGGCGTCGCCTGCCGCGGGCGGACGTCGCATCTGCGGTCCGCCGGGCGCCGGTCCGGCGCCCGGGATGGTACCCGGGGGTGCGTCATAGGAACCGGGGGTTCCCATGGGCGTTTCGGTCGGCGTGCCCTCCGGGGGGGTGTCGTAGCTTCCGCCGTCGACGTTCAGCGGGGTCTGCGGTGTTGAGCCTGGCGGGCTGTCGTAGGAGCCGGGCGTGCCCGGGCCTGCGGCAACTTTTGGTGTGGCAGAGGGGGCCGAGCCGTAGTTTTCGGGTGTGTACTCGGGTGGTGGGCCGTCGGGCGGACCGGCGTCGGAGCCGTACGGCGTGGCACCGGAGGGGGTCTGCGGGCCGGGCGGCGTGCCCGCTGCACTGGACGAGCCATAGTTGCCGCTCGATCCGTACCCGTTGGGCGGACCCGCCGAAGACGGCCCGGAAGCGGGCGCAGCGGAACTGCGGGCCTTTCGAGCCTGCGCCTTGAGCTGGACGGTCAGAGCCTGGCCCATGCCGGCCAGTAGGGGATTGGTTTCCAGCGCTTTCTTCGCTTCATCGACGATGCGTCCGGACAGCCGTCCGTCCACGACGACCAGGTTGCCCTCGATGCGGGACTGGAGCGAATTGACCGCGTCCTCGGCGATTTCCAGGAACGGAGCGGTCATGGGGTTGGAGGTCATCTGCGACTTGGACTGCTGGAATTTCGCCTTGGCGTCGGCCAGAGCGGCGTCGACGGCCGATTTGACTTCGGCGGCGCTGCTGCTGTCACGGCAGTTGACTGCAAAGGTGGCGTTGATGTCGGAGGTGAGGTTCAGGCCCACGAGGAAACCGACACCGTGCTGCTCGATCGCATCACGGAGTTTCCCGGCCGAATCGCTTCCCCCGCTCCGCGCGTTCTCCAGTTTGTCTTCTTCGGGGGCAGCGATGAACAGGAGGTGCTGGTTCACCATCGGTTTCGCGAAATCGAATCGCTTCAGTCGGGGTTCTTGGGGACCGCGTTGCATGGCGGCCGTGACGAGACTCTCGGTGCCTCCGATGAGTGTGCGGCCGTCGGCGAACCAGTTCAGCACGGCTCGCTGCTGCCCACTCTTGACGAGCACGCACTGGTTGCCGTTGCGATCGACGCGTTCGAACGCGGGGTTGTCGGCAGGGAACAGCTGGTCGAGTGTGGTGTCCTGCTTGAATCGGACGATGTACAGCGCATTGGAGTCACCGACGGACTGCGGCCTGGCCGCCCCGGTGGCGAGTTCGGAAACTTTGGCCGGGTCTACGATGTCGGTCCCGACGACAATCACCTCCGAAACGGACGAGATCGGCAGCTTCTCGCCGCCGACCTGGGCCTTGGCCGCTTCCAGCGCGGCCGCCACCAAGGGGATTTCGGCGACCTTCCGGGCGATGGGGGAATTGGCCATCCCGTTGGGGTCGATGCGAATGATCAGCTCGGCGTCGGACGGCACCCAGGTCAGGTCGAAGACGTTTTCGCCACCAAGGCCGCTGAGGAGTGCTGCACCGATGCCACCGATCAGCAGCACGGCCAGCAGGACGCCGCCGGCGATCGGAGCCCAGGTTCGCATTCCCTTGCCCGAGCGAGCCTTCGCGTTCGATTTCTTCTTTCCGCTCTTTCGGGCGGAACCGGCGGATCGCCGTTTTCTTTGCCGGCCGGTCGATTCCAGGCCGAAGTCGTCGGCGTCACCGAGGTCATCGAAGTCTTCGCCGGCGTCGGAGAAGTCACCTTCGGCGTCCCAGTCGCTCTCGAAATCGTCCAGGTCTCCGAAATCGTCGACTCCGGCGTCGAAGCCCGCGGTTTCATCGTTGCCGGAGCGTTTGCGCGACCGAGCCGGTTTCGACCGCGAAGCGGGTTTGCTGGCCGCCAGCTCGATGGTGAACACCTCGCCGCACCCCGGGCAGGGGGCTTGCTTGCCCACGGCCGACCGCGACTTCAACTTCAACGACTTTCCGCAGTGCGGACATCGCGTGCTCAGAGACATTCCCGGACCCCCTGCTTTGGAAGCCGTTCGACGACGGGCGCCGTGGCGGTGCCGCGACAGTCGCGACACCACGACATCGTTAGTATGTGCGGCTTTTACCCGCATTTCCAGCGCAAGCTGGAGACTTTTCCGCAGTGCCGGCGGCCGTCGTGGTCTCGCTTCGTTGGTCGATCGAGATCGGTGGCTGCCGGCGGGGCGACGGAGACTCCCGGGTCACCGGCTGTGCGGCGATGGCGCCGCTCGGCCGGTGCACGGCAGCGGGAAACCGGCGAACGGAGCTCGGCGCGGCGGTGCGTCCGGCAGGCAGCCCCGGGGAGGCTCAGCGTGTTCCCTCGACAATGGCGATCACGGCCACGTCGACGGCACGCGCGCCGGCCCGTCTGAGCGTGCGGGAGGTCTCCGTGGCGGTCGCGCCGGTCGTGAGGATGTCGTCGACGAGCAACAGCCGCTTGTTCCGCACCGCTTGCGCGTCGGACACACGGAATGCCCCGATGAGATTCCGGCGCCGGAGCTTCCCGGGAAGCTCACTCTGGTCCGGCGTGCGTCGATGCTTGATCAGTGCTTTCTCGAGTAGCGGCAAGTCCAGGCACCGGGCCAGCACGGTGGCGATGGTGTATGCGGCGTTGTGGTGTCCCGTGAGGGTCTTGATCCAGTGTGTGGGGACGGCGACGACCGCATCGTAACCGGGCGACTCCAGGCGCTGCCGCTGGTGCAGGAAAAGCGCCAGAGCCAACGACGCCGCGGCCGGCCCGCCGTTGGGGGACTTCGCCCGAATGCACACCTGCCGCAGAACTCCGTCGTAAACGCCCAACCGGGACACCCGCCGATACGCCTGAGAACGTTTCCGGCAGCTCGGACAATCATCGTCCGCCACGATGTACGGACCGACGGGACGCCCGCAACGGGGACAGGCGCGGCGGCGATCGAGGAGCCGATCGAAGCATTCCTCGCAGAACTGGATCGTGAACCCCAACGCGCGGCTTCCAAAGCGTTCGAAAACCCACGGGGGCTGAGCGGCGGCGCGGCGACCGGTTTGCTCGAAGTGTGCCGGCCAGGCGCGGAGCAATCGTCTGCGGCAGACCAGGCACTGCAGCGGGAACAACAGGTCCACGCCGCAGGCAGCCAATCGGCGGGACGCGTCCGCTGCGCGGCTCCTTGTGCGGCACTCCGCGGCGGTAGGCACGACGACGTCCATTGCGGCGCGTTCCCCCAGTGGATCCGGAGGCGGCGTCGCGGCGCGGAGCGCCGGCGTTCGCTCCGGCGGGAACTTTTGCATTCACAGGGCGTTGCACTACGATACCGCCCCGCCGGTCGATTGGCCACGGTGGTTTGCGCCCTTGGTCCGTCGAGTGTGCGCCGTCGGTCAGCATCGATCGTACCTCCCGCGATCCCCGACCCGCCGAAGACACCGCGTCGGCGCGGGCCGTTTGACACACACCGTATTCGCATTGGAGAGACCACCGCCATGAAGATTCCCGCTCCCGTTGCGTTCGCGTTGGGAACTGCTTTGTGCTGGGGGTTGTACGGTCCGGTGCTGGCCAACGCCCGCAGCCCCCAGTATTCACCGTTCAAGCCGTACGTGGGGATCGGGTTGGCCTATGTGGTCTGGGCATGCCTGGGTGGACTGACGGCGATGCGGACCTTCGGCGACAGTTTTTCGTTCTCCGGCGATCAATCGAAGGCGCTGATCTGGGGATTCGCGGCCGGTTCGCTGGGGGCGCTGGGGGCGCTGAGTCTGACGACCGCGATGTTCAAAGGCGGCGTCGCCATGCCACAGGTGGTGATGCCGGTCGTCTTCGGCGGTGCGGTTTCGCTGACGGCCATCGTGTCCGTGATCCGCCATCGCGACGTGCAGACCAGTCCCTGGTTGTGGGTGGGGATCGTCGGAATCGTGATCTGCATCGTACTGGTGGCGTACCACACGCCGCATGGCCATCCGAAAAAGCCTGCCGCTACAGGCGAGGCGTCGCACGCGGCGCAGACGACGCCGGCCGCGCAGCCGGCCGAGGCGTCCGCGGCGGACGGGCCGGGCGAATCGCCCGCTCCCTGAGTCCGCGAAAATTGTGGCCGCATCCCGTGGAATTCCGTCATCGCTCGGGCGGCGTGGCGGGGCGGGGTAGGGTTGCGTGCGGTGCTTGGCCGGCTCGGTGAGCGAATGCCGGGCCGCACCGGACGGGGGGCGCGGTGTTGCCGTGATCGGCCGCCGCTGCGGGGCCGCGCGATCACAGCGCCGATCTTGCCGGCTTGCCACGCGTCCGCGCGGTACGGTCAGGCCATGCTGGGGAACTTCGCACCATGCCCACACGAATCGTCGAAGTCGAGGTGGCCGACGTGCGGTTTCCCACTTCCGCACAGCTCGACGGTTCGGATGCGATGAATCCGGATCCGGACTATTCGGCTACGTACGTCACGCTGCACACCGATCGCGAAGATCTCGTCGGGCATGGCATCACGTTCACGATCGGGCGGGGCAATGAACTGTGCGTGGCGGCCGTGCGTTCGCTGTCGCCGC
>RFHO01000342.1 GCA_003696385.1 Planctomycetota bacterium
CAAATCCATCCGCGAGGGCGACGGTTCGCTGCTGGACCAGTGCATGATCTGCTACGGCAGCGGCCTGAGCGACGGCAATCGCCACCGGCACGACGATCTTCCCGTGGTCGTTGCCGGACGCGGCGGTGGGACGATCCGCACCGGCCGCCACTTGGCCTTCGAGCACGAAACGCCGATGGCTAACCTGTTCGTCTCACTGCTGCAGCGGATGTCCGTCCCGGTGACCAGCTTCGGCGACAGCACCGGCCCGCTCAAACAGATCGACGCCTGAACCGGCCTCCACACCATTGGCAAATCGAAAAACGAATTTCCCGCGTCGTCGATCGAATTGCCGATGCCGTCGGACGGTTCTGCGCGGGCTACCGTGGGCTGAAGGGCCACGTGGCCGGCGGCAAAAAGCCTCCCCCTTCGGGCATGCGGACCTGCGCGTTGCGGTGGCCGGAGATCGTGTTCAACCGCTGCAGTACGCAAACGCGCCGACGCCACCCCGCAGCCTTGAGGGCCGTCCGGCGTCGGCTGGTCGTCCCGGTCAGCGACAGCAGGACGCGGTTCGGCTGTTCACGCGGTCCAGAGCCGAACACGCCGCCGTGCCCCACAAGCGTAGGCATCCGATCCGTCGACGGGCGTCGGCCCGTTCTCCGTCGCAACGCAGCGACGCACCCATCGCAACGGCAACTCGTCCGAACCCTCGAAAACCAGCCAGTGGTAGAAGCGCCGACGCTGGAGATTCTCAAACCGGCCCCGCGGAAGCCGGTCGAAATGGACGTACCGAGTCGCGCGATAGACCTTCACGAACACACCTTCACCATCCGAAGTCTGGCGATCCAGACTCGGCGGGAACACCTCGTCCCAGTTCATGTCCAGCAAGAGGTCGTTGCCGAAGATCCGCCGGCCCAGTTGCTGAGACCTGGCGGATCTCGGATGCACCGACCAAACAGGTACTTTTCACACGGGTCAGCTCGCAATCGCTCTTGGCATTGACGGACGCGACGGTCAGCGGCGTGCCAAGGCTGGTTTGCCGACCCCCCAGAGCCGGTTGCTGAACACGAAGAACGCCATCCCCGCACAACTGGCCCAACCCACTCCCAGAGCGCTTCCATTGGCTTGATTCGCAACGTGGGAGAATATCCCGTCAGTAGGACGACGACCCCCGTTGATGCGATTGCATCTATGACTGGCGGAACAGCGCTCCGACGGACGTCGCGAACAGCTCGTAGCGACTGAGCGCCCCCGATGCACGCGGCCGACTTCGACTCCCTATTGACGCTTCTGCGTCAATCGTTTCACCAGTTCGCGAATTGCCGACGATTGGTACTTCGGCTTTCCCCTCTTGCCTTTGGTTGCGTCCGGGTTGGTCCAAACACCGCGATAGTTCGGAATCGATTCGATCCACTCACGGATCCAGGCCAGGCAGTCTTCGGGGAGATTGGGGTTTTCTTCGACGAATCTCTGGAGCGCCTGAATCATGGTGGCGTCGCCCGCCTCGCGCCTCCATTTCTGCTGTCGTTGCATGGTTTTGAGCTGTTTGAGTGGTTCGGAATCGTTGGCCAGAGATTGTTCGAAGGCTGCCTGTTGTTCGGTGGCCCGTCGTGCGGCTTCTTCTTCACGCCGCCGTTGCTCTGCGACTTCGGCCTGTTGCGCTTGGGCTTGCTCGTCCTCGACGAACCGTCCGTAACCGACGGCGGTTTTTGCACCGGCCCCGGCGAATTCCAAGGCTTCCGAAAGCCGTGCGACCAGTGAACCAAGAATTGCCTCGTCAATCGTCCGTGATCCCGCTACCGGAGCGATACCGAGCTGCCAGGATTGGCCTGCGGCGACAGTGAGAAACGCGATGGGAACGGGACTGTGCCAGTCGCCGGGCAAATCGTCGCCCTGCTTGGCCTGATAATAAGGGCCATAGTGCGGGGTCATGACATCAATTTCGAGTTTCGGCGGTCTGGTCGGCAGCATGTCAAACAAAATGAACCGCCCGACCTGTCCCTGATCACCGAAAAGGTCCATTGCCTCTGGAGGCTCGGATGCGCTTCCATACTCCTCGCGCAGCCAGGCGCGGAGCATGCCCTTCAGACTGCTTCCTGGAACATACGGCATTCCGAGCGTATGGTGCCATGCAAACCCATTTTCCAAAGGGTGTTCGCGTCCCATGCCCGTGACGAACCTCGCAGTGTTACGAACGTATAGAACTCTACCGCCGAGGCTTTCGACCAGCGCACGCTGTCGCGCGCAGGCTTCCCGCAGGAGGTTGCGCACGGTGTTCTGCGTCCTCGCATACCGCCTCGGGAACACCTCCTTCAGCCAGTATCCCTCTTGGTCGGCTTCTGACTTCTTGCCTCTGGTCGTGCTTTTGTCCCCCTTGTCGAATGCATAGCGGCATTGGGGATCCTCTCGCCACCCGTCGGCGAACTTTTCAAAGATCAAACCGGCGTGAGCAGAGTCTGCCGAGTCCCAAGGCGACGTTTTCCTGGCCTCGGCATAAATCGGGCAGAAAGTCTTCGAATCCATTGTCGTTGACTCGTCAGCTGATGAAGAGAAATGTCGTCCCACCACGGTGCGGGCATCATGAACGAATTTCCGAGCGGGTCGCCACTGTCATCCCGTTCCGATGCTGCAAACGGTGGCAAACAGTGCAGCAAGCAACTGCGTGCGTCAATGTTCCCCGCCCTCGGGCGTCTTCAGGTAGGCTCTTGCGAACTGTTTCAGCCAGTATAGATAGGCCATGGTCTCCGCCTGGGCGTGGACGTACGTCTCCTGGTCGGTCTCCATTAATCGGTCGATGACGAAAGTAAGATCGTTGGGAGGAACTCGCAGGGCTTCGATTTCTTTGTTCAGCCATTCGGCGACATGATCGAACAGGATGCGGTGTGGATCGTCCCGCTTGCCTTTAGCCTTGGCAACCAAGGTCGTCAGTGCTTGGCCAAGGCCGTTCATCACGATGGTTGCCGGAAGAGCGGAGACGTAGGAAACGTAGTGCCCGTAGCAATTCGGCCCTTTTAACTGCAGTCCGCGAATCTTCTCGAGCGCAAAGCTGGCGCGTTTTTGTTCGAGCGTCGGTGGTAGAGCAGTCGTGTGACTCATGCGTCACCTCCTTCCCATTTGCGGACGGCCAGCCAGCCCTGCCCGATGGTCTCATTCCCGCCGACCTGGACGTAGGGGCGGTTGTCCAGCAGTGCGGCGATCGTTTCCAGCGCGGTGCCGCCGTTACGGTCGGCCAACAGTGCGTAAAAGAGACTGTCCGGCGGGATGCACTCCTCGTACCAGAGGTTCTGGCTGGTTTTCTTTTCATCGTCCAGCACGTTGCGGGCTTGGACGGCCAGTCCGAAACGTGCAAACCATGCGAAATCGTCATCGTGCAAGATCACGAGTTGTCGGGGAATCCGTGCCTGAGTCTCGGCGTGGGCAATGAGTTTCTCAAGTAACGCAGTGAGTTCTTCGGTTACATCGCCGCTCTTTGCGAAATTCCGTTCCTCGAGGTACAACGACGCTTCTCCGGCCCCCAGAAACTTTCCCCGCTCCACGTTTGGCATTGAAAATCCAGCGCCATCGCAGCCCGCACGGCTGAGGTCGCGTTTCAATCGTTCGAGCAGATGCGGGCAGGTAACCCATTTGTAGTGAGAGGTGAGAGATCGCACCGGGAGAAGGACCAGCCGCACGTCCGAGACGAGCAATGCTCCTGCGCGGTCCTGCTTTCCGAAGACCTGGTCGCGTTTTGCCTCTTCCAAACCGTTGTCGCGCGCATGGTTCAGCAGGGCGCCCTTGAAGCTGCTACCGACGATGACTGGATAATCCGTCGCTGCTTCACGAGCGACCGGCAGGTCGACGAAGCCGGTGTCTTGTCCAGCGCCGGGATGAATCGGCGTTTCAGCCAACAGTCCGAGGATCATCGTTTTCATCGTCGTCGTCCTTTCAGTCGATTTCAGACATGGTTGCCGGCGGTCAGTTTGGTGCAGCAGACAGGGCGGCGAATCCGTAACCGTACGCTGTGCGCCCACCGACCTGCACGAGAGCGGAGGCGGTGCTGGAGTCGGCGAGCCACCACACCGTACCGGGGGCCGCGTGCGGCGCCAGGGGCCGCGGCCCACTTTGAAAACTCCATCCGCCAATGGGCTGTGGCCTGTCGAGTGCGACGCAGGTCACGTTTCCGCTGAGATCGCCGCAAAGCCGTGAAGCGGAATCTTTCGGACCGGCTCCCCACCAAGGTGTGTCGAACCTTGCGGGGGCGAGCACCACGAGGATCGCCGCTGGCCCCGGCGTCGTTTGCGGCAGCTCTGGCGGCGTCTCCAATCGCTCGATGTGTGCCATCCGTGATTCACCACCCAGCGGCGTGATGCCCGGCCAATCCCAGGATTCCGGGATGCCTGCGACGCCTTCGACGAGCGTTGTACCCGGTAAGAGTCGGACGAATCGGGGATTGTAGATGTGGCCCTGTACGACCGTCCGCGAGCGCGGATCGAGCGCTATTCCCACTCGGGATTCGTGCGAGTAAAGCCGGGCAGCGGGAATGCACTCGCTCGCGTCGGGGAGCCGGCCACGCAGGATGTCGTTGAGTCCCGTCGTAGTGACATAAATGTCGTCGGGATGCGAAGGCGGCTTGGCGCCCGCGGTCCGGGGCGAGTCCGGACAATGGGCCAGAGAAACTCCGTCGGGATCAGCGTCGCAGCAGACCGGTTCGGACGGTTCCAGTAGGGCCTTGGGGACGAACGCGTCTCCCTCGAAGTGTCCGACGACGTGTTGCGGGAGCGGCCAGAGCAACTCGTCGCGGGGCGGTCGACCGTCGGTTCGTGAGAACTGCTTGCACAGAAACGGCCCCAGGAAGCGGAGCCGGCCGAGGTCGTCGAATCCGTCACCGAGCACGGTCCGCAGTTCTTCGCTCTGGTCGGCCCATGAACCGCGTCCGTTCCAGCCGTTCGCGCGAGCCAAAGCAGCTCGTATCGCGCCGACGACGGTCGTTGGATTCGGCGGAAATTCGCTTTCCACTGCGCCTTGGTCTTCCCCGCGGTTGGCCGGTCGGCCGTCACGGAAGAACCACGCGTCCGCCGGAGTCAGGCGGATCCAGCGGTAATCATTGGGCTCAATCATGGTCCGGAACCCTTCCGTCCTTGATCTGCTTGAGAAACCGAGCGACGCGCCATCCGTCGAAACTGAACGTATTGGGATCGCATTCGATTCTTGCGGTCGCACCGCTGCCAGCGGATGCAGGCCGCCGGGTCCACGCGCGACTCAGTGCCATCAGTTGTTCCACGACGGGCAGCGTGTCTTCCGCGGTCCTTTGGTTCCGCGCATTTTTCGGCATCCGCCTGCGATATTCGGCGTGCGCCAGATCGCGCAGCAGCTCGGCTGTGTCCCGGCGGTCCGGAGACGTTGCGAAACGCAAGAATTCACTCGGACGGTCGTAACCTTCGCCGAGCAGCAGCGCGAAGCGTTCGCGGAGCAGGTACAGGAAGGATGCATTGAACGGCGGATCATCCGAACCCTCGGTTTCGGCCGGGTCGAAGCGGTCCAGCAGAACGTGAAACGGTTGAAGCGGGAACTCGCCCACGGTCTCCTGACCGAGAAAGACACGCCAGGGAACCGACCAGACGGCATTCAACCCACTGCCGAGAATGATGCCGATCGCGATCGCATCGCGCCCCGTACGTTCCTTCGCAACGTCATCCAGCAGGCGATGTGCAGCGGAAAGAACCTGTCGGAGCGGATAGCGAAAGTGGCTGAAGACGACGGCGGCCGAGATAGTCGCCACATCCGCGGAAACTCCCTTGGCTCGGAATGCTTCGGCGTATGCCGTATGCAGCCGTTCCGCACAAGGTGTCGCCGAGACGGCCGGCAACAATGCGAGCACGTCATCACCCCCCGCGTAGACGGTGCGTCCGTCATGACCGGCGACGATATTGCCGACCTGCGCTGAAAACTGCCCCAGACACTCGCTCAAGTTCTCCGGGCTGCCGAGTTCGCCGAGCAACCGGCCCATCGAGTCACCGTCCATCAACAACAGTCCGTAATACGGGACCGGCGGCCTTGAGTTTTTATCGCCGTCGCCGGCCGCCGATTCATAGACGTCCTTCAATGCAGCGAGGAGCCGGTCCACGACGGCTCTGCGTTCCTTCAGCAGTTGCTCAGTCGGGTCCGGCCCCAGCGAGCGTCTTCCCGGTTCGTCGTTGCGGACCGATGTGGCGAACCACGCCGTGCCATCGATGGTGGCCCAATCTATCTCCGGCGCCCGTTCTGCTTGCCGCTCACTGTCCTGATAGCCTGCCTCCCGTGCGGCCTGCTGGTACTCTTTTGCTTTCTCCTGTGCCGTGCCGGTCAGTTCCTTCAACCAAGGAATCGCCGAAACGAATGCCGTGGAAGGCCAGACGACCTGATCAAGTTCGTCGGCGACATCCTCGCCCACGGCCTGCCGGATGACTTTGGGAAACAGGCGTTTGATCAGGGCAATGGCGCACAGCCGCTCGCTCTCGCCGATGTCCAAGATTCCGACATTGTTCGCAAGTGCCCGCCAGAATCGTTCTTGATCGACACGTCGCAGATGTCCGGACAGCTCCTGCAGTCGGGGCATGAGCGAGCACTTGACGCCCGACTCCTCGGTCGCTGGAACATTGCGAAAGGTCTTCCGCATGGCAGCCAGACGCCCGATGGTTTTCTCGCCGTTGCGCGGCGAGCCAACCACCCAGGACAGCTCCCAGAAACTGCCGACCTGGCGTTTCCAGATTTCGGCTGTGCCGTTTCCGCGTTGCAAAACGTCACGCGTGAGAAACTTCTCAAAAACGGCGTCGGCGATCCGCTGCCACGCTTCTTTGAAGGCGTCCGTGGCCGTCCGCGCCGCGTCGATGGCCCGCTGCTTCGCATCCTGGCCCTCGAATTTCAGTTCGAAGCGATTGGGAATGCCGCCGACGGCGGATTGCTTCGCTGTCACCTTGCCGCGCGCTTGCGTGGACCTTGCGGGCACGATTGCGATGCCGCCGGCATTTTCGGCGGCCGCAAGAGCGGATTCGGCGAGGTACGACAGCAGCCAGCTTCCCGCCCATAGGTCGCGCGTTCGCCGCGCCTGTTCGACGAACGACTGCACCGGACCGATCGAAAACGAAAGGTGATATGCGTCAGACAAGCTTTATCTCCTCCGCATGGATGTCTGTTTTCTTCCGCCACCACTCATTTTCTGCGGGGAAGCGATCATATCCCACTCGCGGCTGCGGGATCGTGCCGCCATTAAGGAGGCGGTCAAGAAATGCGTGAATGGGGAACCACAAGGTGTCATCTGTTGCTAGATTGACTGGTGCGCCAAAAGCCATCACATCTTCATTGCGGGGCAGCAGCTGGGATGGCAGGAACGCCAATACGGCGACAGGGGGGTGTTTTGCGTCCTGCTGATCAATATGGATAAAAAGCGGGCTTGCTCGGCGATCGTGTTGTTCTGGATGAACGAGGTCTTCGGGTTTCTTTCCATAGTTGTGCGGCAGACCGAAGGCCAGCCGGTATGGGTACTTCGGTTCTACCGGCCGACGTTTCCACAGGTAGTAATCGTGGGGAAAGTTGCGCTCTGCGGGCTGGCCAAAAACCATACCCTCGTGGCCCCAGCTTCGGAAAAAGACCTCTTCTCGCCCCAGCCGGTCAAGCAGCTCGACGGCGCGTTTGCAATTCGCAGTAGCGATCAAGAGTCGTGAGTGCTTGCTCCATGCCGTCCAAGCAGGCCAATCGTCCGCTTCAGGATTGGGGCGAAGCAGGTTCTTGAGGCGATCCTGCGGCGGCGTAGTAAGGTCAATGGGAGGCCCGGGGTTTTGGAGTTCGGTAATCGTGATACTCCCGAATCCTTTTCTCGATTTGGCGCCAAGACCACCTACAGTGCCAAGCAGAATAAGTGCCTTGCGTACTTCGTCGAGTTGGTCCCGCGTCGCACTCGCACTCAGGCGGCATTCAACGGAGAACTCCCCCGAAGGGATCATGGCACGAGTCAATTGGCCCGCCCGCGTACCCTTCTTTCGGGAGCCGAAGGCCTCCATGACACCGTATCCCAAATAGTGCGCGCCGGGGAGCGTGCCGTTTTCAAATACCGAGGGAGGATTAACAGGGGCAGCCAGTTGCGAAGAGCAGATACGGAGGCGGACTTTGGACTGGCCGGTGCCGGCGTCACTGGAGCCGAACAGGTCGGCCTCCCGCCGGCGCAGTTCGTTGTGATCGTTCACCTTGCCCCACATCAGCGTGCGCCACCAGAAGCGCAGTGCTCCTTTGAAGCTGGGAAGCCGAAGTTCGGCGGACTGCTGGTCGGCACCCGCACAGAACATCGGGGTGACAATCCGGTATGTCGCAACGAGCGTTCTGGTTCGCACTGCGGCAATCCTCGATACGTGGTGCTTTGACCGATCGCCGTTCATGGGCCGATCAGCGGCGTTCCAACTCGGCGGACTGGGGAGACGGTACGCTGTCCAGGCAGTGGTGGTCGCTGGGGACGTAGGGGTTGGTGGATTGCTCTTCGGGATCCCGGCGGTCGATGAGGAAGAAGCGGTAGACCGGGCGGCCCAGATCGCGCGCCTTGTCGACCAGTTTCTGAACGGCGACGCCCATCAGCGTGGTTCCGCCGGTGAGGTTCGCCACGACGGTGTCGGCATCGAGCAGGAACGGAGTGGCGTCCGAGACCAGTCGTTCGAGTTCCGCCACGCCCGCGTAGGGGTCCTGCACGATGAGCTTCTCGACGGCTGCCTGAAAGCCGGCCTTTTCGAGTGCTTCGTCGACGGTGCCGGCCGAATCGTTGGAGCAGATGACCAGGCAACGGTCCGGAGGCTCGCCGACTGCGCGGGCGGCGCAGACTGCCGAATAGAGGACACCCGGGCGACTTCCCTGGGGCGAGATCAGCAGCCGACCGGCTCCGCCACCGAGATCCGGAAGGCCAATGTCCCCGGTTCGCAGGCGCCTCCAGAATTCGCAAACCGCTTTGAATGGTTTCGGGGTGCTTTCCAGGCTTTGGGGACGCATGCCGTGGTGATGGAAGACGTTGCGGAGTTCCTCGGCCAGCTCCCGCCAGCGTGTGCCGAACTCGTGCTGTTCCGGAGTGAGCTCAAGGTCTGCGGGTTTGTCTCTGGTCAACCGGGCCAGTGCACCCAGTCGGCGTTCGTATTTCTCGCGCGTTTTGCGCTTGAGCCAATCGGACGTGCATCCGTCCTTCCACATCGCCCAGGAGACGATCCATTCGCGCATCAGGCCGACGGCCAAGGCGATTTCGTGGTGTTTGAAGTATGAGTCGATGATACGGGCCTGTCGTTCGAGTTCTTCGGCGTCCAGCGGCACGCTTTCTTTCCACTGACCTCTAAAGCGACGCTTGCGAGTGAACGCGAGTGGTTCGGCGGCTTGCTGGACGATCTCGGCGAGGGACTCGACGAGCGGAAGCTGGTGCGCGGCTTCGGATTTCGCGGCCTCGGGCACGGCGGAAGCCACGAATTGGGCGGACTTGCCCAGTTCGAGCGGCAGCCCGGCACCGTACGTGAACGAAAAGCCTCGCAGTGCCGTCGCAGCGTTTTCCATCGGCCGGAGTTCACGCCGGGGGACGTCCGGACTGGCTGCGGGGGACGTGTCGGTCGGCTCGGGATTCTGGATGTCCTGGCGGATGCGTTCGGCGATGGGAGCCGCCAAGCCAAATTCGCGGAAGACGCGGACGGCGTAGAACCATTCCGGC
>RFHO01000343.1 GCA_003696385.1 Planctomycetota bacterium
CCTTCGGTTTCGACGCCTCGGCGTGTCGTTTCCACGACGCCGCTGCAGGCGCTGACACTGCTGAACAACCCGTTCTGCGTTCGGTGTGCGGAGAGGCTGGCCGAGCGGTCGATGCGGGCGTGCGGCGGCGATCGGCCGGCCGCGATCCGTGCTGCCTTTCGCCGCGTGCTGCTGCGCGAGCCGACGGCGGCGGAGTTCGATCGGGCGCACCGTTTTGCCGAGCGGTTCGGTCTGCGGGGCGTCTGTCGGGCGCTGGTCAACACGAACGAGTTTCTCTACGTGCCATGACACAGCGTTCGCAACGTGGACGGAGACGATGCGCATGATGTCCGTGTTTTGCAAACGGCGTACGGGACCGCCTGAGCACTGCGGGCGGGTCCGCCGTGTGGCGACGCGGCGGGAGTTCCTGCGCCATTTCGGCGGAGGACTGGGAGCGGTCGCGCTGGCGGATCTGGTTCATCGTGAGAGCCAGGCGGCACCGCACCATCGGCCGCGGGCGAAACGCGTGCTGCTGCTGTTCATGTCGGCCGGGGTGAGCCATGTCGACACGTTCGACTACAAGCAGCCGGCGTTGACCCGGCACGCAGGAAAGACGCTCGATCAGGTGCTGAAGGCCGATCCGAAGGCGATCACGGACGTCTTCTTTCGCAAGCCCGGACGACTGATGCCCAGTCCGTTCCGTTGGGCGCGGCAGGGCGAAACGGGGCACTGGGTGTCGGAGCTGTTTCCGCACGTCGGCCGACAGGTGGACAAGCTGACGTTCGTGCACTCGATGGTCGCTCAGGAAAACAGTCACGGACCGGCGATGTTCCACTTCAGCACCGGGCAGCCGCGCAATGGCTATCCCTCGGTAGGCGCGTGGGCCGTGTATGGATTGGGGGCGGAGTCGCAGAATCTGCCGGCGTTCGTCGTGCTGATGGATCGCGGAATGCCGCCGGCCAGCACGGCCAACTGGGGCAACGGTTTTCTGCCGGCGGAGTATCAGGGGGTGGTATTTCACAGCGACGACGAGCCGATCGTCGATCTGACGCCGCCACCGTCGGTCTCGGCGGACGAACAGGCCGGGACGCTCGAGCTGCTCCGTCGCTTCAACGACGCGCACCGGCAGCGGCACCCGGGTGAGTCGGATTTCGCAGCCCGGATCGCGGCGTACGAACTGGCGGCGCGGATGCAGATGGCCGCTCCGGAGGCCGCGGACCTGTCGCGGGAAACGCAGGCCACGCACCGGCTGTACGGCACGGATCGATCCGATCCGATGTTCGCGCGATTCAGCCGCAACTGCCTGCTGGCGCGGCGCCTGCTGGAGCGGGGTGTCCGATTCGTAACGGTCTTCAGCGGCGGTTCGAACAACGTCCAGGACAACTGGGACGCGCACAAGGACATCGTCGCCAACCACACGCGCAACGCACAGTCGGTCGATCAGCCGATCGCGGCGCTGCTGACGGATCTGGAGCGGCGCGGGTTGCTGGAGGAGACGCTGGTGATCTGGACGGGCGAGTTCGGCCGCACGCCCACCAGCGAAGGCAGCCGCGGCCGCGATCACAACATCAGCGGCTTCACGTTGTGGATGGCCGGCGGCGGCATGAAGCCCGGCCTGAGCTACGGGGCGACCGACGAGTTCGGGTTCCGGGCCGTGGAGAATCCCGTGCCGATCGTCGATCTGCATGCGACGATCCTGCACGCGCTGGGGCTGGATCACGAACGGCTGACGTACTACTACGACGGCATGGACCGGCGGCTGACCGGTGTCGCCGGCCGGGTGGTCCACGAGCTGTTCGGCTGACGCCCAAGCAGGCAACGGAGAGGCCGGGGCCGGCGCGGGAGCCGGCGCGGCGTTCAGAGGCTCTTGAGAAACGCGACCAGTGCGCGGCGGTCTGCGTCCGAAAGCCGCGCCGCGGGAGGCCGGCCGTCGGGAGTGGCCGGGCCTGCCGGATGCCGCCGAAGGACTTCCTCGAGCGTCGCGGCACTCTGGTCGTGGAAGTACGGCGCCTTTTCGCGCACGCCGAGCAGTGACGGCGGGTTGAATTCCCGGACGCCGAATTCGTCCTTCAGCCCGACGTCGTACACGGCGTCGGTCGTGTAGCTCGGCGGAGCGTGGCAATCGGCGCAGCCGATCTCGTGAAAGATCCGACGTCCGCGGGCGAGCAGCTCGGTGTCGGGCTGCGCGAGCAGACCTGCGGCGGCGGCCGATGGAATCGGCGGCAAGCTCCGCAGGTACGCCGCGATGTCCGCAGCGACCTCCGGCCGGTCGAAGGGGCCGTCGCGGCCGGCCATCGTGGAGCGAATGGACTGACGTACCTGGTCTTCCAGAGTCGGCCGGTTCCCGAACCAGCCCCAGGGCGCGGTGTGGGCCGTGCCCAGCAGTGAAGGGATTTTCTTTGGGGTCCCGAACGTCGCGTCGCTGGCATTGTCGTTGGGGAAGCCGTTGGTGTGGCCGTCGCTGTGGCAACTGTGGCAACTGTACCAGCCGTCCAGCGAGAGCCGGGCGTTGTAGAACAGCCGCTCCCCGCGCTGAACCGCGGTCAGGACGGGCTTCGGCCCCAGCTCGATCCGGTTTTCGACGCGGAACTCCTTCAGGTCGATGACCGAGACGCTGTCGCTGAAGCGGTTCGCCACGTACGCTCGGTCACCGGCCTGTGTGACCACCACGTCGACGGGACCGTCGCCCACCGGCAGGCGCTTCAGAGGGTCGAATTCCGTGTCCTGCCTTCCCAGCTCTCCGACTCCGGTGAGGCAGATCAGCATGCGGCCTTCCGGGGTGATTGCCATGTGCCCGGGATCACCCGCCGCGTTTTTGGGCTCGCCGAGCGGATACAGTGTCCAGCGTCCGATCCGCCGGGGATTCGACATGCCGTGAGCGACGGTGGCGCGGGCTTGCACGTCATCGGCCGGCCGATCGTGTGCTGTGCCGCGTGACGCTCGGGCGTCCGGCTGGCGGTCACTGCTGGACGTTTTCGCGTTTGTACCATCGGTGGCGATGCCCAGTTCGCTCAGTGCCACGGTCCGCACCACGTTGCCGATCACGCCGCCCCAGAAGATCCGCGACTTTTCGGTCTCGATCGTCGGGTTGAGCATCTGTTGAGCCAGCAACACGCTGCGCCGGTCCGCCGACAGAACCATTCCACGGATGTTGTGGCCGGGAACGATCCAATGCCCTTTCACTCGGCCGGTCTCGACGTCCACCATCGCCAGCGCAGCCGCGAACGCCCCCGCGACCAGCACGTGCCGGCCATCGGCCAGCGCACATTGTTCGCGGGCTGGAAAAGGGAGCCGAACGTGGCGAGTGGCTCGTATCGAAACCGACCGCGCGTTCCGCGCCCCTTCCGCCCGACGCGTTGCTTCTGTGGACACGCGCGTCGGTGTCCCGGGCGCCCTCGTGTGATCGGCCGAATCAATGTCGATATCGACGACGGTCAGCGTGCGGGACCACAGTCCGGCGGCCGTGACCCGCCGCCGCCCTCGCCGATTCGTCGCCGGCAGCACGCAGACCGACTGAGGGTACGGGGCGACGGAAATGCGAGCGATCCGGTCGACGGAATCATCGGACGTCTGGAGAACGATCACGGAATGGTCCAGCTCATCGGCCATCACCAGCAAACGCCCCGGAACGAGCCACTGCAGGTCGACCGGTCGCCGGCCCACGGCGTGTTCGGCCACGGCGACGCCGGCGCGGAGGTCGATCACGCTCAGCGATCCGCTGGACCGATTCGCGACGTACAGCAGCGGTTCGGCTGCTGCCAAGGCGACCGGTTCACGTACCTTCGCCGCGATTTGCGTTGTTGCCTCGGACCGGGACTGCAGATCGGTTGCTGCGCCACGATCCGCCGGCTTGGGGCGGTCGCGATTCGGCTGCGCACCGTCGCGTCCGGCCACACCGTTCGCCTGGCGACCGCCGGCATGTCCCGCGCGGCCGTCACCTGCCGCGGACGGTGTGGGCGCAGAGGCGGCAGACGGCGGCGCATGGATGTGAAAGCTCGCTGCGATCAGCAGGAGTGTCGCCAGCGCGGCGGACCGCCACGCCGCGGACGGCCGCGCATGCCGGACGCTCGCGGAAACGCCCCTCGGGGGACGGTCGCTGCGTTTACCGCCCCGGCACCGGGCGGCTGCCAACGTCCGGGAAGCGTTGGCGGGGGCGAGGTGACGGCGGGAGGGCGTGGCGTGTTTCATGGTGAGCGGCATCGGTAATCCACAAACGCGGAAGCGGTAAGGTAGCCGGATCGGGTTGCATCCGGTCCGGCGACATTGTATTCGGTCCGCGACCGACTTCCTACGGGGCCGGCACAGGACGAACATTGCTGCGGAGAGCGCTTTGCCGTCCGCGGATGGTGTTGTGACGATCCGGCAGCGAAGTTTGGGGACGTTGATGTGAGTGAGCGGACGTATCTGTATCTGCTGCGTCACGGAGCCACCGACGCCAACCAGCGGCGGCCGTACGTTCTGCAGGGGCAGGGCACGGACGGGCCGCTGAGCCAGGCGGGGCGGACGCAGGCGCGACGGGCGGCCGAGGCGCTGGCGCACCTGCCGATCCATACAGTGTTCGCGAGCCCACTGAAGCGCTCCAGAGAAACGGCCGCGATCGTCGCCGAGCCGCACGGCGCTCAGGTGCGGGTGGTGCCGGAAATCACGGAAGTGGATGTCGGCGAGTGGGAGGCGATGAGCTGGAACGCGGTGATGGAGCGGTACCCGGAGCAGTACCGGCGTTTCATGAGCGATCCGGCGGTGTTTCCGTACGCCGGCGGGGAGTCGTATGCCGACGTGGCGCGGCGTGTGGTCCCGGCGCTGGAGGCGATTCTGCGCGAGCATGACGGACATGTGGCGGTCGTGGGACACAATGTGGTGAACCGTGTGTTTCTGGCTCACCTGTTGGGCGTGGAACTGCGGCGCGCACGAACACTGCGACAGAGCAATTGCGGAATCAACGTGATCCGTCGCAAGGGCGATGAGATCGAGCTGATCACGCTCAACGGGGTACTGCATCTGGAGTCCGAGTGAGCTCGGCAGAGCTCGGACGGTGCTGTTTCGCTGCCGAAGCCCGCCGCAAACCCATGGGGTGCACCGTCTGGAAGGGCCCGGCTGCGCCGCGGCTGCACCGTTCCCGCCCGAACGTCGGCCTGCGCGAGGGGATTGCGCGTCGGACCCGATCGAGTGGATACGTGCGGCGAAGTTCCGGGGGCTGGACGGAGTCGTCATCACGGTGGGCTCCCACGGTGGACGTGCCGGCAGGCCCCGGCGATACTTTCGCGCAACGATTCGAGACGATCTCGCCGAACGGCCGGATGCCGCCGGCGGCCTCGGAACGGGAGGGCGACGCCGACGTTGGCACATCGTCCCCGCTGACGTGAAGCGCACTGTCGGTTGTGGGAGCCGGGGACGTCGCGGGGGTATCGCGCTGTGCGGTGGCGGGGCGGCTGCGAGCGGTCCGTCATGGACGGTGAGCTGGGAGTGGATGATGAGCACGGAACTGAACACGCAGATCTTTGATCAGCCGTTGCAGATCGGGCGGCACGAGTTCCGGTCGCGGCTGATTGTCGGGACCGGAAAGTACTCCAGCTACGAGCGGATGCGGGAGTGCCTGCAGGCTTCCGGAGCGGAAGTCGTGACCGTGGCCGTGCGGCGCGAGCGGCTCGTGGACGATCAGGGACGCAATATCCTGGATTTCATCGACCTGGATCGTTACACGATCCTGCCGAATACGGCCGGCTGCTTTTCCGCCGAGGACGCCGTGCGGGTGGCGCGGCTGGGGCGCGAGATCTTGGAAGGCTTGGGCAATCCCGGTGCGGGGTGGGTGAAGCTCGAAGTGCTCGGCGACAAAAAAACGCTGTTGCCCGACCCCATTGCGACGCTGGAGGCGACGAAAGAACTGGTCCGAGACGGATTCGAGGTGCTGTGCTACACCACCGACGATCCGGTGACGGCAAGGCGACTGAAAGAGGCCGGAGCCACTTCGGTGATGCCCGCAGGCAGCCCGATCGGCAGCGGTCAGGGGATCCTGAATCCCAACAACATCCGGATCTGCCTGGAGTACCTGAAAGAAGGGGATCCGGACTATCCTGTGATCGTGGATGCGGGCGTCGGCACCGCCAGCGACGTGGCGATCGCCATGGAGCTGGGTTGCGACGGCGTGTTGCTGAATACGGGCATTGCGGCGGCGAAAGACCCGTTGGCAATGGCCCACGCGATGCGTTACGCTTGTCTGGCCGGTCGGTTGGCCTACCTGGCAGGGCGGATTCCCAAAAAGCTCTATGCCACCGCGTCCAGTCCCGAAGAAGGGACGATCGGCTGAGCCCGCGGCGACTCCCACATCACGGCTGTCTTTTCGTGCCATCTTCAGACAGGCGGCGGCCCATGCCGTCACTATGCGCAGCCGGCGCGCTTTCGGGGGCCGTGCCGGCGACACTCCAGCCGCCGCCGACTGCTTTGGCCGAGGACTGACATGAAGTCACGCGAAAAGCTGCTGGCGGCCGTGCTGCTGGGGGCACTGGTCGTGGGCTGGGGAACTCCGCGGCTGCGCGACTGGTATTTTGCCGATGTCGACGCCCTGGACGCGGAGCTGGCCCTGGTCCGCCAGCAATCCGAAAAGTTCCAGACCGAACTCGACCAGGCCATGGCGACGGCCGGGCGGTGGTCGACACTGACGGAACTGAGCCTGCACCGCAAGCCCGAGATCGCTTCGCTGCAGTATCAGCAGTGGGTGGGCGAGATGGCCGAAGCGGTCGGCCGGTTCGAGGACCTGCGGATCGCGCCCGAAGTTCCGCGCGAATTGCGGGGCCAGCCCATCACTGCCGTGCGTCTGACGGTCACGGGCACGACCACGTCTGGCCGCTGGTTTCGCTGGCTGTTTGACATGCAGCGGGCCGCCGTGCTGCATCGAGTGGTCAGCTGGCGGGCGACGCGTGACGAACGCCGTCCGGGCCGGCTGGTGGTACGCGTCGTGTGGGAAGGGCTGTCGCTCCGTGAGGCGACCCGCGACGGCGAAACGCTGTTCCCGGTCGTGCGGATGACGGGAGAGGTCGACCGGACGGCCACCGACTGGCCGGTGACGCCGCGGGAGGATCTGCCCGATCCACCGTTCCGCGCGCGGGCCGGCAGTGAGTTCGTGATCGTACGCCAGGTCGGGCAGAGCGGATGGTCCGTGCAGCGTGGCGCCGATGGCAGCGCTCCGCAGCCCCACCCCAAGGGTGAATCGGTGGAGGTTTTTCCGCTGCGTGCGGACGCGCCCTCGCTGGACGATCGCCTGGAGATGCTGAAGTACCTGGCGCGTCACTCGCTTTTCAGTCCACCGTTCGAGGGCAGTCCCGAACTCCGCTTTCCGGGATTGGTGACTGTGCGACAGGGGCAACGTTACGAGGCCCAGGCGCAAGTACGCGGATTGCCGGAGGGGGCGACCGTGTCGTTTCGCGTCGGTGAGGGCGCGCCGCCGGGATTGCAGATCGACTCCCACACCGGAGCGGTGCGCTGGGAGGTCCCGTCGGACCTGAAGCCGGGAGACTACTTCTTCGACGTGGTGGCCGAAAGCGATGTGTTGGACGAGCCGCTGTCGGTGCCGGTATTCCTGACGGTGGAGGCTTCGAACGATCCGCCACGACTGGTTGGGATCGAAAACCCCTCCGCCATCATCGGTCGTCCATTCCGCCTGACGCTGAAGGCCGAAGACGACCGGACACCGCCGGAACGGCTGCGTTTCGAACTGGAGGAGGGGCCGCCGGGGGCGGCCGTCGAAGGCAATGTGCTTCGCTGGGACGTCCCCGAAGATTTCACTCCCGGCACGGTGACGTTTCGCGTACGGGTCAGTGACGACGGCGATCCACCGCAATCGAGCACCGCCGAATTCTCCGTCGAAGTGGGGGATGATCTGGCGCAGTTCACCTACCTGACGGGCATCGTCATGTTCGAAGGGCGACAACACGCCTGGTTGTACGACCGCGTGAACAACCGCCGCGTGGAACTCAGGCCGGGAGACCGCCTCCGCTATGCGGGTGTGGACGCGATCGTTCGACGCATCGAACGCGAGCGGATCGTGCTGGAGCAGGCCGGGATCCAGTGGGAGCTGGAACTGGGCGGAAACCTGGCGTCGATGAAGCCACTCACGCCCCCGTCTGCGACGGACAAACGGGACGGCGCGGGAAAGCGATGACCGCGGATGCGGTGCCGTCTGCGCAGCCGGAATCACGCCGTCGGGCTTCATGCGGGGCTGCCGTCCTGCCGATCGACGGCCGTACACCGTAAACGGGCTGGCACGCGCGGGCTCTCGCGCGGCTTGCTGCCGGCGCCTCGCCAAGCGTCGTGCAGACGGCCGATGCCCTACTGGCCCGTCGCGATCATTGCAGCTCGGGAGTCAAGCCCGTTCGCGAGTGTCGCCGCACGACGAGACGGCGGAATCGTCGCGGAGCGGGACGGTGGCGGCGGATGCAGCGTGCGAAGAAAACCGCCGGCTGAGCTGCCGACACGTCTCGGCGATACCGTCGGCGTCCAGGCCGAGATCGCGAAGCAGATCCTGCCGTTCACCGTGTTCGATGAACCGGTCCGGAATCCCGAGCCGTCGGATGTGTTCCGTTCGCAGCCCGGCGGCATTGGCCGCTTCGAGCACGGCAGAGCCGAAGCCGCCCATCAGAGTGCTTTCTTCGACAGTGATCACGAACGGCAGCTCGCGAATCAGGCGGCCGATCAATTCGAAATCCAGCGGCCGGCAGAAACGGGCGTTGACGACCGTCAGTTCAATGCCCTCGCGGACGAGCCCTTCCGCCGCCCGCACCGCCTCCGGCAGGAGTGCCCCGAACACCACGATTGCACCACTGCGTCCTTCGCGGATGACTTCGGCACGGCCCAGTTCGACGGGCGCAACCGCACGCTCGACCGTTTCTGCGGTTGCCTTCGGATAGCGGATCGAGACCGGGGCGTCGTGCCGCAGGGCGAAATCGAGCAGCGGCTCCACGTCCAGTGCGTCGCCGGGGGCCGTGACCACGATGTTCGGAAACGTCCGCATGTACGTGTTGTCGAACACGCCGTGGTGCGTGGGGCCGTCGGGCCCGGTGAGACCGGCTCGATCCATGCAGAACACGACGGGCAGGTTCTGCAGAGCGACTTCCTGAAAAATCTGATCGAAGCTGCGCTGCAGAAACGTGCTGTAGATGTCCACAATCGGACGCACACCGGCCTTGGCCATGCCCGCGGCGAACGCCACCGCATGTCCTTCGCAGATTCCCGTGTCGAAGAACCGATCGGGGAAATCGGCGCGGATCCGGTCCAGCTTGTTGCCGGCACACATCGCGGCGGTCAGTACCGTGATTTTGGGATCGGCCTGCATGTGACGATAGATGGCGTCCGCGACGAGCTGCGTGTACGGCGGCGCTTTCCTGCCCGTATCGCGGGGAATGACTTCGCCGTTTTCCGTGCAGATGAAGGGGCTGGGGGTGTGGAAGCGGACGGGGTCTTCGACGGCGGGGCCGAACCCGCGTCCCTTTTCGGTGAACACGTGCAGAAGCACGGGGCCCTTCACGTCACGGACCATGCGGAGGTAACGACGCAGCGCCTTCAGGTCGTGTCCGTCGACCGGGCCGATGTACCGGAAGCCCAGCTCTTCGAACAGCATGCCTCCGTGCAGCAGGCCCTTGACCGCATCCTTGACGTTGGCCAGCGCCTGGCCGACGGCATCGCCGACAACGGGAACGTGGTGCAGGAACCGCGATACGTCGCGCTTCAGCCCGTTGTAGAACGGCGCGACCCGTGCCTTGTCGAGGTATTCCGCCAGCCCGCCGACCCGCGGGCAGATGCCCATCTTGTTGTCGTTGAGGATGACCAGAAGGTCCTTTTTCAGCCCCGCGGCGTTGTTCATCGCTTCGAAGACGATCCCCGAGGGCAGGGCACCGTCGCCGATGACCGCCACCGCGCGGCGATCGGTTTCACCCAGCAGATCGTCACCGGTCTTCAGCCCCAGCACGGTCGACACGCTCGCTCCCGCGTGCCCGGTCATGAACAGGTCGTAGTCGCTCTCCAGGGGGTTCGGATATCCCATCAATCCGCCTTGCTGGCGGATGGTGGGGAACTCGTGAAACCGCCCCGTGATCAACTTGTGCGGGTAGATCTGATGACCGGTGTCCCAGATCAGCCGGTCGCGGGAGAAATCGAATTCCAGGTGCAGCGCCAGACACAGTTCGACCACCCCCAGGTTGCTGGCGAAGTGTGCGGGGCGTGTGGTGGCGACGCTGATCAGTGCCTGGCGGATCTCCGCCGCCAGTTGCTCGAGCTGGGCGTCGTCCAGTCGTTTCAGGTCGTGCGGACTGCCGATCCGTGACAGAATCTCGAAATTCATTTTCAGTGATCTCTTTGCACGATGAACCGAGCCAGTTCTTCCAGTCGGGATGCCGCCGATCCGAAGGGCGCCAGCGCAGCGACGGCCTGCTCGACCAGCGCCGCGGCGCGGCGGCGACTTTCCTCGACCCCCAACAGTCCCGGATAGGTCAGCTTGCCATGTCCGGCGTCTTTTCGCACACGCTTGCCCATTTTGGCCGTATCGCCGCAGACGTCCAACAGATCATCCACGATCTGGAAGGCCAGTCCGATCGCCGTCCCGTAATTCTGCAAGCTCTGCCGCTGTTCCGCCGAAGCCCCCGCCGTCAGGGCGCCCAGGTCCAGTGATGCCGACAGCAGGGCCCCGGTTTTGCGGCGGTGGATCGACTCGAGCATTCGCAGCCGAACGCCTGTGCGTTGTGCATCGACCGTCTCGGAATCGGCGCCCCCGCCCGCAACCGTCGTTTGTTGCTCCGCCTCCAGGTCGGCCGCCTGGCCGCCGACCATCCCGCAGGCCCCCGCCGCTTCCGCCAGCCGCGCGCAACATGCGGCGGCGACGTCCGCAGGACGCACGTCGCGGGCGAGCACTTCGAAGGCCAACGTCAGCAGCGCGTCGCCGGCGAGGATGGCCAGCGCTTCCCCGAATACCTTGTGATTGGTCGGCCGACCGCGGCGAAGATCGTCGTCGTCCATCGCCGGCAGATCGTCGTGGATCAGCGAGTACGCGTGGACCATCTCGACCGCGCACGCGGCCGGCAGAGCCCGTTGCGGATCACCACCACAGGTTTCGTTGGCCAGCAACACCAGCAGCGGACGCAACCGCTTGCCCGGCGCCAGCACGCTGTACCGCATGGCCTCGGCGAGCCGTTGCGGACAGTGCTCCGCCGGCAGGTCCAGGTACCGACGCAACGCGTCATCGACATGCCGGCGGTGCGAGGACCAAACGGCCTCGAGCGTGTTCGCTGCGGAAGTGGTCATTGCTCCCCTGTGCCGTCACTGAAAGACGCGGGCGCACGCAGGCCCGACGGGGGTCGGAGGCGAACCGAACGCATGTCGGTCCGAGCGTATGCCCGGCGGACGCCGGCCGATCGACCGGTTGTTTGGCCGCTTGTGAAGACGGGCATGCCGGCATCAGTCGGAACGCTCCGCGGATCGACGCCTTGGCGGAGCCGCGGAATGAGCGTCGTCCTCGGTCGGGACGAGTTCCCGGATCCGCAGTCCGCGAAATTCGACGGCAAATCCTTCGGATTGTAAACCGATCGGCCCGGCAACCAACGATGTGGGGCGGCTCGAGGCGATCAGGCGATCGTTCAGATACGTCCGGAGCGCTCCGCCGCGCGCGACGATCCGCAGCGCGTTCCACCGACCCACCGGCCGCCGCACCGCACTCCGAGCCCGCGCGTCGTCCGTCACCACGACCGCCACGTCGCGACTGTTCGATTTGATGGTCGCCATTTCGGAGAACTTGCCCTGCGCTTCCAGGCACGCCGGCCAGACACGGTGCGGACCGGTCAGAAACAGCAACACGCCGGTATTCGGGTCCGTGCCGTCATCCGGCCTGTTCCGCGGAAAGCGGTATTCCAACCGCAGCACGAAATCGCGGAAAGCCCGCCGGGTGTACGCATAACCGCGCGGCCGCCCGCCGGTGACGATCACGCCGTTCCGTTCCGACCAGGCCGCCCGCTGAGCCTCCGCGTCGGGTCCGAAAAAGTCGAAGTCGGCCAGGGTCAGCGGCACGAAGCCTTCTGCGTCCGCTTCGTTTTGCCGGCTGAGCTGCACGTCGAAGCGGTGAGTAATCATCGGTGGCGACGGTTTGCCCGCAGGTCCGTGACCCGCCGACCCGCCTTGAGCCGGCTTGGTTGCGCGACGTTCGTTCTGCGCGATCGGCTGCGCCTGTTCGGTCGGTCCGCCCGATGCGCTGCAGCCGGCGATCTCCGCCGCCGCAAGGGCCAGCCAGACTACGACCAAAGCGGCACGATGACGAGGCATGGAACCAACCCGCTCGCGTGTTCGACTTGCCGGCCCGTCACGTCGGCGCGGACCACGCCGCCGACGGCATCGGCTTAGTCGAGCCGATAGATGGCCGCGTTGCGCCGGTGTGCGGCGACCAGGAGCGTCAACAACACCAGACCGACCGCCGCGGCGACGCCGCCATAACCGGCCTTCACCCAGATCATGTAGAAGGAACCGACGGTCGCGATGGCCGCCGCCGTCCCCGCCAAGAGGTTCCAGCCGAGACGACGCAGGCCCCGCGGGCAGTCATCGCCCAGCAGGCTCGACTGGTTCAGCAACAGCAGAAACGTCACGTAGGCAAACGGCAGCAGGACGAAACCGAACACCGAAGTCGGCACCGCAAGGTAGAACGATGCCTTGTTCCACACGAACGGGCCCAGCGCGCCGCCGACCGCGGCCAGCAGCATCCCCAGCTTGTGCGTCGTGCCGCCGATCGGGACCGCCAGCATCTCGCACACGACGAATCCGCTGATCAGCATCAGCAGCGAAATGGTCGAGAGTGTCATGGCCAGCACCCCCAGTCCGAAGATCACGTTCGCGACCACCGGACCGGTCAGCGGTTGCAGCGACTGCGCCAGGTCCATCGCATCGCGCGTGACCAGCATCGCAGCGAGCTGCTTTTCTTCCAGCGAGGGGGGTGGAACGTCCGCATCCCCGCCGCGCTCGGCGAAATACGTTTCTCGCTGTTCGAGCATCGCATCGAAGCCCTTGCGGAACTTGTCCGGGATCACCACGTCCCCAGTGCGCTCGTCGATCACGCAGCCTTCCGGAAGCTGCGTGTGAAACTGCGCCGCCGCGGCCAAGACCACACAGCCGGTGGCCAGCACGTAGGGCACGAACATCCCCGTCGACAGGTCGAAGATGGCCAATCCGCGGTGTTCCCGTCCCCAGCCACGTTTGAGCAACGAGTACGGGAACAGGAAGGTCATGTTGATGCCGACGGCCGTGGCCGCGGCGCTGATCATCACGTCCCGTTGCCTGGCGACGATCAGTTGTTCCCAGAATTCCCGTGCCCCCGCAGATGCGGCCGACAGCTTCTGCAGGATCGGTTCGAACGTGGGCGCCGGATGGAACAGGGCCGAGAAGTCCGGGATCAGGCCGCGCGCCACGGCGGACCAGTCGATCCGTTCGCCCTTGACGGCCAGCACGCCAACCACGCCGATGAAGCAGACGACGATCAGCCCCACCAGCGACTTCAGCATCATCTCGTAGAGCTTGATCCCCCGCCCGCCGCGGTCGTAGCTCCAGGTGATCACGCTGACTACGATCAGGATCAGCCCCGACGCCACCAGCTTGTGGGCATTGGCGGCCAGCCAACCGTTGTCGGCCGTTTCGGCCGCCGCTTTCAGGATGACGCCATTGGCGCCGAACACGCCGGGCAACAGGTTCTGGCTGAGCACGCCGAACGCCAACGAGTACTGCGGAAGGCACCATACGATGTTGGCGGCGGCCACCGCCAGTGCCCAGCTCCAGCCCAACACGGGGCTGACGTGTTCGTTGATAGCCCGGAACGGCCGCTCCCCGGTGCTCAGCGTCACGTAGCCGATCGCGCTGAGCATGATGATGCCGAAGACCATCGCCAATGGCTGCAGCCACAGAAGACTGAAACCGGCGAGCACCCCCAGATACAGGCTGCTGGCGAGCGATCCGCCGCCGAGCGTGATCGCCGATTGCAGCCAGCCCGGACCGGACAGCCGGGTGTAGATCTTCAGCTTTGTCCACAGGCCGCCCGCCTGGGCCTGCCGGAGCAGTTCACGCTCGTCCGCGCGTGTCGGTTCCGTATCGGTCCGTGACGCAGCGTGGATCGGCGCATCGCCCGTCGGAGTTGCGGGAGGCGTTTCGGCCGGCGCTTCGCTGCCGGCATTGGGTGGGTCGTTGGGCATGAGCGTGCTCGATGTTCGACGATGGGTGCCTGCTGCGCGCAACCGGCCCGGAAGACCGTCGGCCGGAACGCTCGCCGCCGCGGTTCGCCGGTCGCGCGTCTCGGCAGATTGCAACGCCGGCTCGTCCGGTCGGTGGAGCCGGATGTCGTCGCGGCATGACAGTTTGGCGCCAAGGCGTGCATACGCTACAGATTGCCGAAAGGCCGTCAAGCGGATGGATCGATTCGGAGAACGCGTGTGGTTCAGAGCGATCGCCGGCGGATCTGGATGGTCGGCTGCATGTTGTGGGCGTGTGGGGCAGCGACGGCTGCCCGTTCGCCGGCGGCCGCCGAGCCTGCAGCGGTGGTCCGACTCGGCGCCGGCAGCTTTCGTTACGGTTGGTCCGGGACGCCGGATCCGCTGCCGTTGCCGCGGGTCCGTGACGGCTGGCGGAGGCCCGTGCCGACGAACGACTGGAGCAGTTCGCTGACCTGGTCCCGCTTCTCCGAGGCGATGTACGCGCATCCCTGGGCCGTGCGTTTTTTCGATCGCGGGCTGGCGCTGCACGTCCCGGCGATCACGGCGGCCGCGATCGGCGTGTTCGGCAACATGCCTCCGGCTGAGGCCTGCGACCTGCGGATCACCACCACCGCTCCGCAACCGTTCGCGGATGCCTGCCTGGAGGCGGCCAGCGACTGGTTCGTCACGGCTCGACAGCGGGCCGGTTCCACGCGGTTGTCGGTATCGTTCGGACACGGCTCGCCGCTGGTGTTCGTGGAATGCACCGGAGCAGCCGTGGAACTCGCCTTCGGCGCCGTTCCCGTGGTGTGGGCTTCCGGTGAGCGGTTCGTCGCCGTCGAGTTTGCAGGGCGATCGTATGCGATCTTCTGGGACCGGCGGACGACCCGGATCGAACGTCCGGGGACGGCGCGCAAGGTCACGTGGCGCTTTGCACCGCGGGATGAGGCCGACGGCCCCGGCACGCTGTCACGCACCGACCGCGTGGGACGGGAGCGCGAAAACGGCACGGAGAGGCCCGACCGCCCCGGTGGACGCCGCGCGGACGCCGCAATGATCCGTCTGACAGTGGCTGCGTTGCCCGAGCGGTCCCCACTGCTGTTGCGCCACTACCGCCGCGCCGCGATGTTCCGGGTGGCCGATACGCGTGTCGATTGGGCTTTCGACGCGAGCTCACGCAAGGTTACCGCGACCTACCGTTGGACGCTGCAGCGGTGGTTGAACGCGTCCGACGAACCGTCGGAGCCGGAAAAGCCGGCCGATGCACACGGCGAGCCTCCGGGCGGGCGTTCCCCGGGTGCCGACGCGGCAGCACCGAAGACGATCCTGTGTCTGTACCCGCACCAGTGGCGCTACCTCGTGGCCGCCCGGGGACCGGTCCGCGCGGTGGAAAAACCCGACGCCAGAGAAAGTCCGCCGAAGACGCATCGGCCGCATGCGGTGCCGCAACCGCTGCATGCGGTCTTCCACACGGTTCGCGGTCCGATGAAGCTGTACCTCGGCTCGCAATTCACGACGAGCGTACGTTTGCCGCCGGTGCTGCCCGTGTTGCCGCCGCTGCATCGGTTCGCCGACGGTCCCGCTGCGGTGCCGGCTTCGGAACTTGTGCACGCAGCCGCGCAGGCCGATACGGGGATCGTTTCCGGCGTTCCGCCGCGCCGCGACACGTACTGGGACGGCAAGTGGATGGCCGCAGTGCTCGAGGCTGCAGCAGCCCTCGAGGGTGGAGGCGCGGACAGAGCGCGCACGGCGGACGGCGAGCGGGCGGCCAAGTGGCGGGCACTGGTGCGGCTGCGGCTGGAGGACTGGTTCACGGCGGACTCCGAAACTGCGGACGATATGCACTTCGTGTACCACCCGCGCTGGGGAACGGCCATCGGGAGGCCGGCTTCTTACGGCAGTGATCGCGAACTGAACGATCACCATTTCCATTACGGATACTTCATCCGCTGTGCGGCGGAGTTGGCGCGGCACGATCCGTCCTGGGCGAAGCGCTGGGGGCCGTTCGTGCAGTGGCTGATGCGCGACATCGCTTCTCCGCGGCGTGACGACCCGGAGTTTCCGTTTCTTCGCTGCTTCGATCCGTATGCGGGGCATTCGTGGGCCTCCGGACACGCCCGGTTTGCCGACGGCAACAATCAGGAATCGTCGTCCGAGGCCATGAACGCCTGGTTCGGCATGTTCCTGTGGGGGCAGGTCACCGGAGACCGTACGTGGCGGGATCT
Organism: Planctomycetota bacterium; assembly: GCA_003696385.1. Taxonomy (GTDB): domain Bacteria; phylum Planctomycetota; class Planctomycetia; order Planctomycetales; family Planctomycetaceae; genus J052. Next base: position 16,406 of record RFHO01000343.1, read on the forward strand.
GGGAGCGTTCCTGTATGCCACCGAAGCGACGGCCGTGTGGGAATACTGGTTCGATGCCTTCGGCGGAAATCTGCCGGATGAGCTGGCATGCCCGAGCGTCGCCATGGTCTGGGGCGGAAAGTCGACGCACGAAACGTGGTTCAGTGCCGAACCGGAGATGATCCACGGTATCAACTGGTTGCCGCTGCATGCGGGATCGCTGTACCTCGCCGTACCCGCCGGAGTGGCGGACCGACAGTTCCGCGCCTTGGTGCGGGACAACGGTGGCACGGCGTGGAGTGGCTGGGCGGACTGGATCACGATGTACCACGCGCTGTCCGATCCGGACGGGGCGCGGCGGTCGTGGAAAAGCCTGCGAGGGTGTGTCCGCCCGGAAGCGGGCAATTCGCGGCTGCACACCGAACACTGGCTGGCGTTCTTCGCCACAGTCGGCCGGGTGGACGCATCCGTGTGGGGCGACGCCCCGCTGTCCGCGGTGTTTTCCGACGAACGGCAACGGACGTATTGCGTGTTCAATCCGGATCGCCGTCGCACACTGCGTGCGCGGTTCAGTGACGGACGGGTGGTCGAAGCGGCGCCCGGTGCGTGGGCCGTCGCGCGAAAACCGCTTCCGTGAGAAGTCGTGAAATCCGTGGCGGCGGCTTGTGTGGCGAACCCCACGGCCCGTTACCGCACGGCGGCCGCGCACGCCCGGGATGGTACGCCGTTTGCTCGGCAAGAGAGGGCATGGCAATCTGACGCGGCGGACCGTCGGGCACCGGTGGATCGGCTGGTGCGATGAGTCGGCGACCGACGTGTCCGGTGGGCGAAACATCGTCCGAATTACGGCGAGGTGGAGTGGTCCGGCAGGAGCGGCGATACTCCTCGGACCAGAAGTCCACGGCGGAGTTTGCACACGCGATTCACGCAGACAGCGACGCAGGAGGTGACGATGTTCGACGCAACGATGTTGCAGCGAGGTTCGGACGTTCGCGGGGAATACCCGTTGCAGGTCAACGAGGAACTGGCCTTCGCGGTGGGCCGGTACCTGGTCCGATACGTGCGTTCGGCGGAAGGCGGCTTGGACGCGGTTCGCATCCTGGTCGGCCGCGACGGCCGGACGTCCTCGTTCAACCTGTACGCGGCTCTGGCGCAGGGCATCGCCGCCGCGGGTGGCGTGCCCGTGCTGTCCGGATTGGCGACGACGGACATGATCCAGTGGGGCGTAGGCGAGCGGATCGACGGTGTGGTGGCCGGGGCAATGATCACCGCGTCGCACAACCCGCCGGAGTACAACGGGATCAAGATGTTTCGCGCGGCCGGGGACCAGCTCGAACCGATCCGTCCGAAGGCTCACTTGTGGGACGTCTATCAGCAGGACACCGCTGAGGGCGTCGCGGCGGAGACGTCGCGCGTGCCGTTTTCCCGCGGTGCTCGGCTCGGGTTGCAAGACCGATTCGTGCGTGCGGCGTGCCAGCGGGCTCCGAGCCTTTCGAAGGCGTCCGGCAAGGTGGTGTTCGACCCGGGAAACGGTGTCGCGGGCGTGTTTCTGCAGCCACTGAAGGCCTACCTCGCCGAAGTGGGGGCTTCGGTCGAAATCGAAGCCATCGCCGCCCGAATCGACGGGACCTTTCCCAGCCGGCCGGCGAACCCCGGCTTGCCCGGTGCCATGCGGGCCCTGGAACAGAAAGTCCGCGAGCTGGGCGCCTCGTTCGGTGCAGCCTTCGACGGGGATGCGGACCGCGTGTTCATTGCCGATGAGACCGGGCACGCGGTGTCGGGAAGCCACATGCTGGCGGCACTGGCGGCGCGGGCGCTGGAGTTGCACCGGGCGCGCGGCCAGCGGGCCGGCGACCGGCCGCGGATCGTGTTCGCCGCGACCGCTTCGTGGCTGGTGGTCGATGCGATCCGCGCACACGGCGGTCAGCCGGTGATCTGCCGCGTGGGGCAGGACACGGCGAAGTTCGCGCTGCAGGCGACCGGTGCGATTTTCGGCGGTGAGGCGTCGGCCCACTACAACTTCCCCGACACGTTCTGCCTCGATTCGGGGTTGTTCGCACTGATGATGTTCTGGGAGGCCTTGCTGGAGAGCGGGCAGAGCTGTTCGCAATGGCTGAGCCGTTTTCACCCATGGCCGAACAGCGGAGAGATCAACCTGCGGATCGAGACGGATCGCTGGAAGGACATCAGCGCCGCCATCATCGCGACACTCCGCGATCGCTACTCGGCCACGGAAGAAAACTGCCACGTGATGACGTTGGACGGCGTTAGCGTCTACCATCCGCGCAGCGACGGTTGGCAGGCGGCGGCCGGGGAGGGCGATTCCACCGGAATCGCGGCGGTGTTCCGGCCGGATCCGGAACGGGACCCCGCCGGGGAACGGTTCCGGTACGTGCAGGACGGTTACGATCCGCAGTGGTGGTTCAACGTGCGGGCCTCGAACAACGAACCGTTGCTGCGGGTCAACTTCGAAACGCGGAACGCGGACGAACTGCTGCCGCGTTGTCGTTCCCTGCTGGACGCCATCGGCGGGATCTGCCGCGAACAGGGCGTCTCATACCGCATCCAGGACTATGGGAACTTCGAACCGGCGGCTCTCCGGTGACGCAAGTCACTCGGAGAACGCCGCCGTCCGGCCCGGAAAAACCTCTGCAGGAGCGTGCGACGGTTTGTCGCGCTGAGGTTGGTCCGCAGGCTGAGGACGTTGGGCCGTTTGCCGCCGACCGCCCCGTCCGCGAGATCCGTCGCGGGCTGCGGTCCGGATGAAGTCGCCGGCAGGCCCGCCGAAGGGGCAGGATCGGACGGCCGTTCGCCGGAACCGGGGATGGCCACCGTTCAGCGACGTTGGGCCGCCGCGGTCGCTTCACGTCGCGCACGCCGTAGCAGGGCGTGGAAGTCGAGCTTCACATACGGGCGTTCGGCGGCCGGGTGGCGATGATCGGCATGCGCAACGTAAAGGAGGCCCTTGGCCGGGACGAACAGCACATTGTGCAGGTTCGATTTCATCGCCACCGGTCGGCTCATCAGCCACATCGCGACTTCGGCGTCGATCCGGCCGTGTTTCTGCTGGATGCGTTGGCGCAGCACCTTCAGTCTCTCGCCGGCCGACAGCGCCACGGTGTCGGGAATCCCCGGACCGAGCAGTGGATGCGCCTCGCCGAGACCGATGAATTCGATCGATTCGGGGCGTGCGGCGACACCCACGGCACGGTTCGTCTTGCCGTCCGCGAAGACGTAGAAGTACTCGCAGGTCCGCGGGCTGTTCCGCCACAGCGCCATGACCTCCTCGAGCGTCCGGCATTCTTCCAGGGCACGCCGCATCAGCGTTCCCATCGGCACGCCGTCCCACCGGCCTTCGCCACGACCGCCCATTTCGCCCAGCGAGATGCCCTCGGCGTTCATCCCGCTGACGCTGCCGGTGAAGCCGGCGTAGCCGACGTTGACAAAGGGGATTTTCCCCTCCGGATCGACCACGAAGGTCACCGCGGCGTCCTGCAGCCCGATCGCCGTCATGTAGTCCAGCACACGGCCGTGGTACAGCGTGCCGTCGGTCGTCGCCGAGTTGCAGACAGCGAAGCCCGAACAGTGGAACAGTTCAGGAAACACGTTGACGGTGTGGGCAAGCCGGCGGTCCAGTCCGGAGGCTTCCGCCAGCGCATCCAGTTCGCGCTTGTGGTCCTGCGGAATGTGCGGCGCCAGACGCCGATACGCCTCCTCCAGGTCATGGCGGAACCAGCGTCCGGTGCGGATGGTCTGCACAGTGCCGAACGCGTACAGCACCGAATCCACGCAACGATGCACTTCATCGCGAAGCAGCGTTCCGTGCGCTGCGCCGATCTGTTCGGGCGTGCCCCACAGGAGAGCGACCCGCTGTCCGTCGATCCAGATCAGCCGTCCCTGCGGACATTGCCGCGGTTGCTGCGCCGGCGAAAGCAAGCTCGAACTGGGCAACAGGATCTCGGTGACGCGGCGGACGCCGCGGACCAGGCTGCGCTCGATCTCCGCTCGCGGCAGCGATTCGACGCGCAATCCTTCCCGGGGGACGTCAGGGATCGCCTTCGGCGGACGAGTCGTCAATCGCAGGGTCAATTCGAAGTTCCGGTCGGTGACCTTCAACGATTCGCCACCGAATTCGATGCGAAACCGGCCGCCGGCGAGCCACGCGTTGCCGTCCTGTGTCCGCTGGATCTGCAGCAGCGCATCGAGGAATCCGGCAAGCGATTCCGGAGTGCCGTTCAGCAGCACCGGGATCAGTGCCAGTTGGGAGTCGGAGCTGATCAGCCGTCCGAGCACTCCCGCAGACCCGAGTCCGTCGCGCCCCTGCGGGGCCGCTCCCGTCCCGACGTACGCTCGCCCGTGCTTGGGCAGCACAAAAGCCGTGCGATCGGCCCTGCGGTACACAGCGACGGCGTACTGCGGATCGGTCACGGCCAGATCGAACGAGTCGGCGTCGTAGCGGGCGAGGCGAAGGCGGATCGTCCGCGGTTGTCCGTCGACGCGCAGACGACATTGCCCTTCCATGGAGAAATGTTCCAGCCGACCGGCCAGGGCGTCGGCCCACGGAGCCAGGTCGTTCGCCAAGGCTTCCACGTCGGCGGCCCGTGCCGTCGACATCAGGACGCCAGCAGCACTGAACGCCAGTGACAGGATGCAACGGTAAAGCAGCAACCGCTTCCCTGGTCGACTCATCGATCAGCTCCTGAAGGTACGAACGACAAACGATCCGGTACGGTGCCGAAGGCACGCCACGAGCTGCTCTCCTGCCGGAACGGCGTCCTCCGGGATGTGATCGGCTCACGACCGGCTAGCGCCGCGACGGTCCGGGCCCGTGGTTGAACAGAATCTGGGTGCCTTCCTTGCCGGGCAGGACGAGATCGACATAGCCGTTGCCGTCCAGATCGGCCGAGCGGATCTGCAAACCCGTCCCGACGACACCGCGCTCGATGATCACCGGACCGCGGAACGCGCCCTGCGACCGGTCCCATTCGTAGTAGACGATCACCGGAGGATCGGCCGCACCCGGATCCCGCCCGTTGTGCGCCCGGATCCGTTTTCCGGTGATCAGCTCCTCCTGACCATCGGCATCGATGTCGGCGAAGTGCAGGCAATGCGCTTGGGAAAACGACCGGTCGATCACGTGCTGCTCGAACTTCAACTTGCCGTCCTCTCCCACGCCGCGGCCGAACCACACGAACACGCCGTAATCGTGCGGGTTGCCCCACACGATGTCGTTCCTCTCGTCTCCGTCGACGTCGCGTACGAACATCGGACAGCTGAAGTGACCGTCCCAGTCGGGATGGAACCGCCAGGGTTGCGTGAAAATGTCGCCATTGGGGCGTTCGTACCATCCGCGGCCGACCAGGATGTCTTCCCGACCGTCGTTGTTGATATCCCCGAAGCCGATGCCATGTCCGTTGGCCGGGCCGATCTCGGACGCAACGAGAACCGGTTGCTGGCGGATGATCGTCTTCCTGTTCGCACCCTTGCCGACCACCTGGGGAACGCCCCGCATGGCAAATCGCCACAGTTTCAGCGGCGCCGAGCGATTCCATTGATTGGTGATCCACTCCGGCTTTCCGTCGCCATCGAAATCGCGCAGAAAGCTGATTTCGTTGGTGGTCTGGCCGGTGTCCGCGAGCACGTGTTTCGGCCACAGTTGCCCGCTGAGCACATGTTCGCGGCCGCGGTTTTCGTACCAGCACACTTCGCGATCGAAGAAGCCGCCGGCGACCACGTCGAGCCGTCCGTCGCCATTGACGTCGTAGAGGAAATCGCCGTTGGATTCGGCGTAGCCGTTCACGTCGCCGAACTGCCGCACGGGGCGGGGAATCCAGTCGCCGTTGCGGTACCAGTTGCGGCCGGCGACGACGTCCAGCTTTCCGTCGCCGTCGACGTCGCCGACATCACAGCCCTCGTGGGTGTCGACGGTGAGAAAACGGACTTCAAACCGCAAACCGTCTGCTGCCGACAACCGATCCGCCACCGTGGCCACGGCCAGCAGAACTGCCGCGACGATCACTCGTTTCGTCACCGTCATCCGCTGAGCTCCTCACAGCCGCCGCAGGTCGAGGGATCGTCGCAGACTGCGGACACGGCATGCGGCACAGCCGCGTGCGTGCCGGATGGACGGTCTCCCTGTGCGCGGTCGCTCGCGCAGGAAGGTCGCGCACGCCGAAAAGGATACCACGGCGCCGCAGCGGTTGCTAACGGAAACGGCAACGCCGCTTGGCGGGCGTCAGCGTCCGGCCGACCGGCCGGCTTTCGCCATTGCGGGCGAGGCGTCGAAGCGAGGCGGGGCGCTTTTACCAACGGTGCCCACATACTCGGCGTAACTGCCGGCGTAACGGTAGCCGTCTTCCAGCCGGGGCTGCACGTCGTTGGCGACACAGCCCAACAGCTTCACACCATGGATGGCGAGCGTCTCCAGAGCCTGTCGCAGGACGGGACGGGTGTTCTTTTCGATCCGGACGACCAGCACGCAATGGTCGACATGACGTCCGATCAGGCAGGTGTCGCTGACGGCCAACACCGGCGGTGAGTCCAGCACGACGATGTCGAAATGCCGTTTGGCCTCCGTAACCAGCGCTTTCAGATCGACGCGAGAAAGCAGCTCGGCGGGACGCTCCACCGGGGTCCCCGCGGACAGAACCATCAACCGCTCGTTGATGGTCGGCTGCAGGGCGGTGACCAGATCGATTTCCCCCTGCAACACGTCCGCAGTGCCGATCTCCCGCCGCAGTCCGAAGACGCGATGGATCGTCGGTCGGCGCAGATCGGCATCGATCACGCACACGCGGCGTCCGGATTCGGCCATCGCCAGCGCAAAGTTGGCGGCGAACGTGGTCTTGCCATCGCCGGGTTCGGGACTGGTGACCTGCAGAGCCACCGGTGTGGCGTCCGCCAGCCCGACCAGCAGCGCGGTCCGTGCGGCGCGGTACGCTTCGGCTTCCGGACCGTCGGGGCGATGCCTGTAGACGAATGCTTCGCTTTGCGGGGACGCCGCGATCTGCTCCAGCTCTTCCGGTGAATACGGGGTGAAACGGGGAATGGCGCCGTAGACCGGCTGCTCGAGCAGCAACTGCAGTTCGGCCGGAGTCCGGAGCCGGGTATCCCGCAGATCGCGCCAGTAGACGAATGCTCCCGTGACGGCCAGCATCGCCATCATCAGGCCTCCGCAGAACTTGATCGGCCGCTTGAGCACCAGCACGTCCTGGACCGGGGCGATCTGCCGCACAGAGTACGGTGCGTTGTTCTGTTCCAGTTCCAGCTCGTCCATGCGGCGGATCACCGCGTCCCACAACGATTGGATGCGGGCCAGTTCGCGGCGATACTTCTGGTCCTCGACCTGGTATCGGGCGAATTGCTTGGCGAGCTGCGACTCACGTTCGTAGGCGGCCTTCAGCTCTGCTTCGCGATGGTCGATCGCTTCCAGTTGCTGCCGCAGCGACTGCAGGTACACACTGACGATGTCGACCGTTCCGTCGGAGGTGGCAAAGCCCGGAATCGGCCGGCCGGTCCGACGATAGTAGCGATACAGTTCCCGGATGCTCTCGCGGACGTTCTGGACGGCCGGATGGTCCGGTCCGTAGTCCTGCAGCAGGCGTTTTTCTTCGAGGATCAGCGACAACAACCGCCCGTCATCCCCCTGTGACGGGGAGGCGTTCACGGCAGCTGCCGACATGGGACGCTCCGTGGCGCTGAGGTACAGCCGCACCAGAGCTTCCAGCGAAGCCCGGCTGTCACCGCGGCGCAGCGCTTGCTCAATGGCCTTGATCTTGGAGGCGATCTCGGCGCGGGCCAGCAGGTTGCGACGGCGCTCTTCGTCGATGGCGATCAGGTTTTCCTGGTGCACGTTGGTGACGTCGTCGCCGGTCGCTTCGGCTCCCACGGGCGTTTTCCAGATCAGCGGAGCCCGCTCGCGAAACGCCACGTACGCCCGTTCCACTTCCTGAAACTGCCGGCGCAGATCATCGTTCGCCCTGCGAATCAGGGTCGCCAGTTCGTCGAGGTGCTCTCGCTGAGCCTCCTGCAGATAATCGTGATAGGCGTCGATGATGGCCTGGACCACACGCTTGGCATCGTCACGGCGCGGACTGGTGTACTTGATTTCCAGCACGTTCAGCAGGGAGCGATCGTGTCCGGCGATCCGCATCACCTTCAGCGACTCGACGATGTCTTCCACCGGGTCCCTGGATCGACTCAAGCTGGGCAGTCGGTCCAGCCCATGTTCACGGACGGCGCGACCGACGATCAACGGGCTCATGATCAACGTAACGTGTTCGCCGCGTCCGCCGACGCCGCTGGTGCTGGCGGGATTGTCCTTCTCGAGCACATCCGCTCGCTGAGCGACCAGGATACGTGAGGTGGCCTCGTACCGTGGTCCGGCGAGTTGGTACGCCAGCAGGCCAAGCACCAGTCCGGCGGCCGCGGCGGTCCCCAGCAGCCACCGATACCGCCACGCCACCCGCAGGGCATCGTAATCCAGGCGTAAGCCAGCGGCCTGTTCCGGCGGCGCGCCGAAGACGAACGGCTTCTCGTCGACGCTCATCCGAAATCGTTCGCTCACGTTGCACCTCGGATCGATGGCCCGCCGCCGCGGCGACGAAGGCGTCGCGACGCACTCCCGGTGGTTCACCCTTCCCGCTTGCGGTCGGAAAGGCCGGCAGGCCGAACCATTCCGCAGCGGCACGTCCCGCACACCCGGCGAGGCCGCGAACGTTCACACGTCCTCGGTGGAAACCGAAGGAGAAGTCCGCCGCCGGTGTTCGGCGACGTAGTAAGCGACCGTCTGCTTCAGGCCGGTATCGAAGTCGACGATCGGTGCGTAGCGGAGGTCGCGCGCGGCGGCCCGGATGTCTGCCCAGGAATCGCGGACGTCTCCGGGGCGCGGTGGCGCGAACTCCGGGTCACACGGCACTCCGAGCAGGTCGCAGATTTTCTGCAACAGCTCCAGGACGCTCAGCGAATGACCGCAGGCCACGTTGTAGACGCGCCCCGAGACGTTCGGGGCGTCGGCAGCCAGCAGATTGGCCGTCACGACGTTCGCGACGAAGGTGAAATCCCGGGACTGCTTGCCGTCGCCGAAGATCGTCGGACGCCTGCCGTCCAGTAACGCCGACACGAACAGCGGGATGACGGCCGCATACGGACTGTTCGGGTCCTGCCGTGGGCCGAACACGTTGAAATACCGCAAACAGACCGTTTCCAACGAGTAACAGCGGGCGAACGCCTGGCAATACAGCTCACCGGCGAGCTTGGCCGCGGCGTACGGGGACAACACCTCGGGCAGTTGCCCTTCGTGTTTGGGCAACTGCGGCTGATTGCCGTAGGCGCTGCTGGAGGCCGCGTACACGACGCGCCGCACACCGGCACGTCGTGCTGCGTCCAGCACGTTCACGGTTCCGGTCACACACGCGTGATGCGTGTCCAGGGGGCGCTCCACGCTCCGCGGAACCGACGCCAGAGCCGCCTGGTGAAAAACGACATCGACTCCCCGCATCGCCCGTGCGACAGTCGACGCGTCGGTGATGTCCCCCTCTATGAACTCCACGTCGTCCACCACGTCCCGCAGATTCTCCAGCCGACCGGTGGAGAGATTGTCCAGCACGCGCACGGGATGACCGTCTTCAACCAGCCGTTCGACGATGTGTGACCCGATGAAGCCGGCGCCACCGGTGACCAGATATTGCGTCACGACGATGAAACTCCTGTTGAAAGGATGATGAGGTGGTCGAGCGTTCGCAGGCCCACCCGCGTGAGCGAAACGGCTCGTCGGTGCGACGGACCTGCGACACGACGCGATCCCGGGATGTCGTGCCAATACCGCACACGGGGCGGCGGTGGCGCTGAACAGTACCACCGCAGCGGGGCCCGTGAATTCCATTGTGGGGCAGGGGGACGCCGAGGCGCCCCGACCGGAACGCAACCAAACGCACCAACGCGATCAAGCGGTACAACCGGCCGTGATACGCAATCGATGCTGGCCAAATCGAGCGGCCCGTTGTATCCTGCCCGCTCGTTTGCGGTTTTCTCCAGAAAAGCGCGCTCCGTGACGATTGTAACGGATATGACGACGAAGGCGGTCCACCCACGTGTGCCGGTCGGCACGCCGACTGGGCGGGCGTTCGATCGCGGTCGGTTTGTACGGTTCCGTGCAATGTGTGGGCTGAGACCACGGCCGACGTGGGCGACTGCCGTTGCATGCTCGTTTCGCCTGCAGGCGGAAATCACGGCAACCGATGAGTTAGGCGCCGTTGCGCGGCGGCCGGCCGCAGTTGACCCGCTGGCCGCTCCGACAGCCGGTCGTGCTCGGAACGGACATCATACGAGCGCATGACGACGGGCGCATCATGCGGACACGGCCCGACGACGCCGGCGGCCGCTGGACGGGCGGAACCAGTGCGAGGCCGACCGCATTCGAAAGGGAAAGCAGGTATCGCGGGCACCATCGGAACTGCCGCGGCGAAGCAGAAGTCTGTTTGTTCATTTCGGGACGAGACCTGAAAAGACACCAATGGCACAGCACCCCACGTCTCGACGCAAGCCCACACAGCACGGACTGGTCGCCTGGCAGGGAATGTCCTTCCGGACCATGCTGCGTTTCTTTCGTCTGCGGCCGCCAACGCATCCGTTGCGTGCCTGTCGCGTCCTGAACACCGTCGCCAGCAGCGCGGTGACTTCGGTGTTGAAGCGCGCCGAGTGGATGCGCTTCGGACGACGCGTCCGCGAGGTCCAACTGGCCGGTCCGCCGCTTTTCGTCCTGGGGCATTGGCGAAGCGGCACGACGCTGCTGCACAATCTCCTGGCCTGCGACCGACGGTTCACTTATCCCAACTTGTACCACGTTTTCTGCCCACACCATTTTCTGTTGACCGAATCGCTGGTAACGCGGCTGACGGCCCGATTCCTGCCCGAGCACCGGCCGATGGACAATATGCCCTGCGGCTGGTCGACGCCCCAGGAAGACGAAACGGCGCTGTGCATGATGACGTTGCTGTCGCCGTATCTGATGATGGCGTTTTTCCAGCGACACGAGGTTTACGACCGCTACTTCGAGATGCGGGACGTCACCGCCGAGGAACGTGCACGCTGGAAAGCCGCCCTGTTGCTGTTCCTGAAGAAACTCACCGTTCGCGAACCCAAGCCCGTCATTCTGAAGTCGCCCACCCATACCTTCCGCATTCCCCTGCTGCTGGAGATGTTTCCCGACGCGCGGTTTCTGTACATCTACCGCAATCCACACCGCGTGTTCCATTCGACGATGCATCTGCGGCGAACGGTCTTCGATGTCAACGGCTTCGCTCCCGTCGACGAAACCGACATGGAAGAGGAAGTCTTCCGTGTCTACGAGCACATGTTTCACGTCTATGAACGGGATCGCCGGCTGATTCCCCCCGGACGGCTGCACGAAGTCCGGTTCGAGGATCTGGAGCGTGATCCGGTTGCCGTGCTGCGGGAAGCATATGAGGCGGTCGGGCTTCCGGACTTCACCGTGGCCGAACCGCACATCCGGGCCGAGGTGGCCAGGATGACCGGTTACAGGAAGAACCGCTACGACGACGACCCGGAAACCATGCGGCGGATCTATCGTCGGTGGCGGTTCGCCTTCGAGCGATTCGGATATCCCAGCGGACTGCCTCACGTTCGTCGAGCCGCTCGAGCTGCGGTCGACCATACCCCGGACCGGCCGCACCGCCGTGCCGAAAGCGGCCGCAAAACGACACACGCGCGCTCGGCTCCGGAACCTGCGGAGGCTGCCGCCGCCGAGTGTTCCGGGACGCGCTCCCGCGTCGCCTGACCGCATGAAGGCCATCACGCTGTGAGCGAAGCCCGGTCGAGGCACGGTTTGCAGCCCGGCCAGATGGAGCGAGCGGAGAAGCCCGGCCCGGATCCAGGTGGCGCCGGGAGGCCCCCGAACCGACGCGATCCAATAGGCTGCGGCGCTTTCTGCCCTTCAGATGCCACAACGGCCGCACTGCCGTGCGCAGCAACGGCCAGGATTGCGCGGAGACGCGAAAAAGGTTGCTGCGGACCGAGCTGGCGACAC
>RFHO01000344.1 GCA_003696385.1 Planctomycetota bacterium
CCTTCGGTTCACGCGCCGGACGCACGTGCGGCTTCACCGTTGCCGGCGGGATGGGACGTCACCAGCGATGCGCTGGCCGCGTGGGTGGCGCTGCGGTGGGCTGCGGAATTGCTGCTGGTGAAGTCCGTTCCCTGCCCGTCGGGTGAGGCGTCGTCGGCCGCTCGCGACGGGTTGGTCGATGACGCGTTTCCGATGCTGGCGCCGATGTTGCGTCGCGTGTGGTGGTTGAATCTGCGGTCGAGCGCATCCGCGCCAGAGCCGTGGCTGGAACACGGCCGCGCACTGGGGCGGCACCGGACGGATGAGTAAGCGCCGCCGTGTCATTTCTCCAAACTTCCCATCTTGCCGTGCAATCGGCCGTGCGGGCCGTTTTTCCCGCAAGCTTCGCTAAATCGCTTCAGCCGGCGCGGCCGATACAAGTGCTACAGCCCGCAATGGGTTCTGCGCATTTGCCGGCGCGCTTTGCGCGCTCGGACGCCGCCCCGGGCGGTGTTTCGGGCCGCGCTGGTGCGGGTGCCGGAACGGTTGTCACGAGGTACGGGGGCGTCAGTGGTGGCATGATCCGGTGGCCGAAAGTCGAGGTGTCCGGCACGAACCGCCCGACCACTGCCGGTTTGTGGCGCGGAGCGAACATACGTTCGACAGGGAGCATCGCACGATGACAGCTGGCGCAACGCGACGACCGAAGCAGCGGGGGGAACTTCGCTGGCTCGTTCCCGCTCTACTGTCGGGTATGCTTGCCGCAGCCACGGCTGTGGACGCGCAGATCCTTCCTTTTCGGGGACGGCGTTCCGCTCAGTCTTCGACGCATATGGTGAATCCGCCGTCTTCGGCCGTTCCCAGAGCCGCCGTTCCGGCTTGGCAGAGAAACGGGACTCCGAGCGGCCGGTCACTTTCGTATCCACCGCAGGAAGCCGTACCGGGCCCGGTGCGGCTCGTCGTTCCGGGAGCGGCCGGTTCGGCGGTGAACGGGCCTCCTGTTCCCCCGCAAGCCGCGCACTCCCCGGGAGCCGGTGCCGCCGGGGGCCCTCCGATTCCACTGTCGGGGAGGCCGGCGGCGGCTTCCGTTGTGAATCGATCCTCGGCCGTCCCCGGGGCATCGCACGCGAGACTTTCGGGAAACGTGAGGAACGTCAGGGACAACGCCGGATCGTTGCCGCCGCAGGTCTCCGAACGAGCCGACGTTGCGGCGGCCGCCCGGTCGTCGGATGCGCCGGCCGGCGGGACGATTCAGCGGACGGCGTACGACCCTCGAGCGGACGGCGGCGACGGCTTCGTGGCCTCGCAAGGGGTAATGCCTGCCGCTCCGCGCGGGATTCGACCGGTTCAGTACACCGGCCCGGACGGCAAGCCGCTGCCGGAACCGCTGGAAGCGCTGTTCAGCGTCGACGACAAGCTGAAGGTGGTTCATCATCGCAGCCAGCTGATTCGCACCAAAGAACGGATTCTACGCACGGCGGTCGCCGATCCGTCGGTGATCGAGGTGGTCACGTTTTCGGAGAACGAGCTGGCGATCATCGGTCTCAGCCTCGGCACGACGACGCTCACATTGTGGTTCGACGGCGACCCGGATCCGTTGATCTATGAAGTGGAAACGATCCGCGATCCGGATCTGGAGGAGCGGCGTGAGATCGACTATGGCAAGCTGGAGCGGAAGCTGGCCGTCCTGTTTCCGAACAGCAAGGTCTACATCATCCCGCTCACCCGGCGGGTGATCGTCAAGGGACAGGCACGCGACAGCGAGGAAGCGGCGCAGATCCTGTCCATCGTGCGGAGCGAAGTTCTGGCTCGCGAGGGATTCCTGGGCACGGGGCTGGGGCAGACCGCCGCTGCCGCCGGGGCGGTGGGTGTCGGCAACAACGCGGTCAACGCTTTCGGCCTCGGCAACAACCTGTTCAACACCTTCATCATCAACATGCTGGAAGTTCCGGGCGAATATCAGGTGATGCTCCACGTGCGGATCGCCGAACTGGACCGCAATCAGCTTCGCGAGATGGGAGTGGACATCAACACGCTCTTCAATATGGGCCGGCATGCCATCTCGGCGACAAGCACCATCCAGGGGTTGGCCGGGACGGTGACGGGGATCTTCGAGAACGGAGAAATCGAGGTCCTGATCAGCTGGCTGGCCCGGCACCGGACCGCGAAGATCCTGGCGGAACCGACGTTGACCGTGCTCAGCGGCCATTCCGCCAGTTTCCTCTCCGGCGGCGAATTCCCCGTCCCGACGATCGTCGGTGTCCAGGGAGCGCAGGGGACGACGACGACCTTCCGCGGTTTCGGCACATCGCTGTTCGTGACACCGACCGTGCTCCGCGGCGACCTGATCCGCATGCAGATCGTGCCCGAGTTCAGCCAGATCAACGACAACATCCAGGGGGCCAACGGCATTCAGGCTCTGAACGTCCGGCGGGCGCAGACGACCGTGGAACTCCGCGAGGGCCAGACGATCGTGATCGCCGGCCTGATCGGGCACCAGTCGGACGTGACCGTCACGAGGATTCCATGGCTGGGGGAACTACCGTGGATCGGTCCGCTGGTGTTCAATTCCAAACGGGCTTCCATGGGGCAGACGGAGCTATTGATCATGGTTACGCCGGAACTGGTGCGGCCGATGGAACCGGATGAAGTCCCACCGCTGCCCGGCCATGAAGTGACCCATCCGAATGATTACGAGCTGTACAAGTACGCGATGACCGAAGGGGCGCCGGATACCAACGTCTACCAGACCGCGCCGTACGGCAGCGGCTCCAGCGAAGGGATGGTCGTTCCGTACCAGTTGTACAATCCGGCTCCGGCATCGCCCTCGTACACGCCGCAAGGCGGCACGGCGTTGCCGTTCGGTGGAGCTGCGCCCGTGAATGGTGGCTTCGGTATGCCCGCTACGCCGATCCCAGGTGGCCTGCCCGGGGGTTACGTGCCGTCGCCGACACCGGGGACCGGAATGCCCGCGCCCGCTGGGGGCCCCGGACTGACGGCGCCTCTGACTCCGATGCCCGATCAGTCCGTGGGACGCAACATGCCGGGACGCAGTTCATGGTTGCGTCCGCGGTGGATGGCGCGGCGCACGGCGCCCGCCTCGCAACCGGCCTATGATGCTGGGCGGCGGGGACAGGGTATCCTGCCGGCCGGCTGGAACGAACCGGCCGCGCCGCGGCGTTCCGGAATCCTTCCGCTCTTCCGACGATGAAGGACGCACCGGCCCGCGGAACCGCCCGACGGGAGCGGCGCAAACGGCCACCGCGGCACGGCGGAACGTTCTCTTTCGTGTCGACAGTGAGCAAACTCACCGAAACCGACGCCCCTTCCAGCGGATGATGCTGTGCAGAATGCGAGAGCGGGCCGCGTTCACCGCAGCCATCTGTCGTCTCTGTCGTCAACGGAGGGGCTCATGTCGCGCGAACACCAGGCGGCGGATCGGAGACTGGACCGGCGTTGGCTGACGCGCCGCGAACTGGGGTTGCTGGGGGTCGCAGGTGCGTTGGGGGGTTGGTGGCTGTATGCGCAGGACGGCCGGGAGCGCTTTCGTCCGCAGCGGGTGCTGGGGCGTCAGCCGCCGATTACCGAAGCGCCGATCGTTTCGGCCGCGGAAGCGAACCGGATTCTGAATCCCGAGGAACTGGTTCTGGGTGTCGCCCTGGACAAGCAAGCGCGGGCCTACCCGATCAACATGCTCACCGGTCCGCGGCGTGAGATCATCAACGACACGTTTGCCGGAAGGCCGATTGCCGCGACGTGGTGACACCTGTGTCACAACGGCATCGTGTATGCCCGTACGGTCAGGGGCCGAACGCTGACGTTCGGCGTTTCCGGCATGTTGTGGCAGAGCAGTCTGGTGATGTACGACGTGGAGACGGGCTCGCTGTGGAGTCACTTGTTGGGAGAGGCCATGTCGGGGCCGCTGAAGGGAGCCGTGCTGGAGCAGTTGCCTTCGGTGATGACAGACTGGGCGACGTGGAAGGCAAAGCATCCGCAGACAACGGTGATCAACCTGTCTCGGACGTCCCGGGAATACCGCCGCAGTTTTTATCGAGACCCGGCGCAGTTCGTGCTGGGAATTGCGGACGGTGAGGCCGCCTTGGCGTGGCGTTTCGATCTCCTGCAGCGTGCGGTGGTGTGGAACGATACCTGGGACGGTACGCCCGTGGTGGTGTTCTTCGACGCCGGGAACAGCACCGCACGGCTGTTCGATCGTCGCCTGGGGGGCCGCACGCTCGTGTTCGAATGGCAAGACGCTCGTATTCGTGATCGCCAGACGCGCTCGGTGTGGGACGGTGTGACCGGGAGGGCGACCGACGGACTGCTGGCCGAAAAGCACCTCAAGCCACTGACGGCGATCGTCTCCTACACCCGGGCATGGAAGGTGTTCCACCCGACCACGACGATCCGCAGGCCGTGAGGTGTGAAGCTCGCTTCAAGGGGATATCCCACGCCGAAGGGCAGTATCGAATGAGCGGCCGCCTGGCTTCCGCGTGGAGCGTCGGTTTCGGGCGGCTGAGGTCCGCGCGCTCCCGGCGTGGTTCACACGGGTATCCCGGGCGGTGTCCCGTCTCGGATCGGCGGGGGCGGCGGCACGAGAGGGCCGGCGTGACGGGACGGACGCGCAGCAAAAAACCGCCCGCGGCCTGATGGCCGAGGCGGTCGGAAAGTTGCGGGGGCAGGACTTGAACCTGCGACCTCGAGGTTATGAGCCTCGCGAGCTACCAACTGCTCCACCCCGCGGCAATGAACCCTTCGGGATCGGATCCGTCCGGGATCGTGTCGGTCACCGTTGTTGGGCGAGGGATTGTAGGCGGTCCGTTCGGCCACGTAAAGCCCCCGCAGTCGGGACGGCCGGATTTGAACCGGCGACCTCTTGACCCCCAGTCAAGCGCGCTATCCAGACTGCGCCACGTCCCGCGGTGGGTGTGTCCGGCGGACGGCACGAAGCCCACCGGAGTACGGTATTGTTGCACAGGTTCGGGCAATTGCAACCGGACGCGGGGACCGGCAGGCCGCGGCGTTCGGGCCCACCGCCTCCGGCCCGGGGCCCATTACCGGAAATCACCGGGACCGTGCTCGGCGGTGACGCTGAAGCGGCGGTCGGACGTCCCGCCATCAGGAGCGAGAACGTTCGCGAAGCAACCGGAGGATTTCCTCGTGCTCGGGGAATCGCCCCGTTGCGTGTTTCGAGAAGACGCGTTCTCCGTCGACTTCGACGTCGAATACGCCGCCGCGACCTTCGATCAGAATGGGTTCGATGTTCAGCGCGCGTCGAATTGCATCCGCCAGACCGACGGCTTTGGGCTTGTAGTTTCACTGGACGCAGTAAGTGATGGTGACACGCATCGGGAACCCTTTCGCGTCGAGATCCTTTGTGTCGGAAACCGCCAATCCGTCTTCGAATCGATGCGCAGACGGCACCCGTGTCGATGCGGACGGCCGGCGTTGGTTGCGGGAGCCGCCGCAAAGGCATAAACTGGCAGCTTCAAGGGCGGTTTCCCAAGGCCGGAACGGATGCCGTCCGTGGGATTGTTGGAGTCTATTCCCCGCGGTCCGATTCTTCCAGCGACCGCGGGCCGATTCTGTCCATATGGTTCTGTCGGACGCGGCGACCGCCGGACGCTCTGGCGACGCATTGGTCCCGGTTTGGCGGGCGTGCGTCGCGAGCCTGTGGATGGAAAGTCTTTGGGTTGCGGTGTTCGCGTTTGCCGCCGCGATGCAGCAGGAACGATTTCGATGAAAAAAGGCATTCACCCGGAGTACATGGAGACGCAGGTCACCTGCAGCTGTGGAAACAGCTTCGTGACCCGCAGCACGGTTCCGAAGCTCAACGTGGAAATCTGCGCGGCGTGTCACCCGTTCTACACCGGTCAGATGAAGTACGTGGATACGGCCGGTCGGGTGGAGAAGTTCCAG
>RFHO01000345.1 GCA_003696385.1 Planctomycetota bacterium
AAGACCCGCTGGAGACGCGGAATCTCGCCGGCGAGCGGCCGCAGGTTCTGGAAGCGATGAAGGCAATTCTTGCCCGCCATCCGCCCGCCAGGCCGCCGGTGCGCCGATGAGCCGTTTCGAAGCGCACCGGAGGGCCGATCAACGGCAATACGCTGATCTTCGGTTGCGTCGGCGTCCGGCCGCAGGCCCGCGAATGGTTCGCCGTCGTGCTCCGTGGCCGCGGCGATGGCGGACCTGGCGCGGGCCGATTCGGAATGCTTCGCGGCGCCGGCGTGCCGCATCGACCGGGAAACGCAACAACGAGAGGCAACAGATCGATGACTCGATTCACGCGACGTGACGCATTGAAGGGGCTTCTGGCCGGTACGGCGGCCCAAACGGCTTTTTCCACTGAGGCCGAAGCCGGAGAAGGCGGGGGCGACATTCCGCTGCAGCGCGTGGACCGCTGGCACAACACGCACGACCGCGTGTGGCTCGGCGAGGCGTTCTGGGCCAATCCGATGGAAGACTGGCGCGTCAAGGACGGTGCCGCAGAATGCCTGACGACCGGCGGCGACCGCAACGTTCAGCTTCTCACGCATCAGCTTCGCGACGCCGACGCGCCGTTTGCGATGTCGGTGCGGGTGGAGCAGGTCGAGCGGAAGCAGGTGGACGGGGGAGTCGGGTTCCGAATCGGCATCCGGTCGGACATCGACGAGTATCGCGCGAACTGTTTTGCGAAGTCGGGTGTCATCGCCGGAGTGCGCGACGGTCGGCTGGTCGTCGCCGGCCGCACGGCTCCGCTGGCCGAGGCGGCCGGTTCGCCGAAGGGCTGGACGCTGCGGCTGGACGGGGGGCCGGTGGAGAAGGGTTATCGGCTGACGATCACGGCGACGGACGCGTCGGGGCAGAACCTGGGCTCGCTGTCGGCACGCGTGCCGCGATCGGCGATCGCGGGCAACGTGGCGGTGGTGAGCAACTTCGATCCGAAGCTGCGTAAGGGCCGTGGAGCCCGTTATCGGTTCAGCGACTGGCGGGTCGGCGGAGCGGCGTTCGAAGTCCATCCCGAGCGGGTGTTCGGGCCGATCCTGTGGACGATGTATTCGCTGAGCGATTCGCGTGGCGAGGACGGCTTCGTGCTGAAACTGAGCGCGTTGACCGGGCCGCTGGGACCGGAGGGCTCGCATCGGCTGCGGCTGCAGGTCGAACGCTCCGGAAGCTGGGAAGACGTGGCGGAGGCGGAGCTGGATCGGGACGCGTGGGTGGCCACGTTCCGGGTTCCGCGCTGGGATGCATCGCGGAGCCACCGCTTCCGCGTCGTGTATCGCGAGCGGCACCGGGATGGTTCGTCCACCGAGTTCGAGCGTTCGGGGACGATCCGCGCCAATCCGCGTGGCAAGTTGCGGATCGGGGCGCTGACCTGTCAGAACGACTATGCGTTTCCGTACGAGCCGGTGGCGCAGAACCTGCTGCGGCTGGATCCGGACCTGCTGTATTTCTCGGGCGATCAGATCTACGAAAGCCACGGCGGATACGGGTTGATCCGCGATCCTGCGGAGCCGGCGATCCTGTGCTACCTGCGCAAGTTCTATGAGTTCGGCTGGGCGTTCGGCGAGGCGATGCGGGACCGTCCGACGCTGTGCATCCCCGACGACCATGACGTGTTCCAGGGGAACTTGTGGGGCGAGGGCGGGATGAAGATGAAGGACCTGAACGCCGGGACGTCGTCGAAGGGCGGCTATCGCGAGCCCGCGCGGATGGTCAACGTGGTGCATCGCACGTGTGCCGGGCACCATCCCGAGCCGTACGACCCGCGGCCCTGCGAGCAGGGGATCAGCGTCTATTACGGCGAGGTGGTCTACGGCGGTGTGGGTTTTGCGATCATCGCCGATCGCCAGTGGAAGAGCGGTCCGGAGCGGGTCAACACCGGCGGCGGGCGGGCCGATCACGTGCCCGATCCGGACTTCGACACCTCCACGCTCGACAAGCCCGGCCTGCAACTGCTCGGCGAGCGACAGGAGGAGTTCCTCCGCAAATGGGCCGCCGATTGGCGGGGACACACGATGAAGGTGCTGCTGAGCCAGACGGTGTTTGCCGGCGTGGCGACGCACCACGGCGGCTACAACGGGTATCTGAAGGCGGACCTGGATTCCGGCGGCTGGCCGCAGACGGCACGCAACCGGGCGATCGACGTCATCCGGCCGTCGATGGCCCTGCACATCAACGGTGACCAGCACCTGACGTCGTTGGTCCAATACGGCGTGCACAAGCAGCGTGACAGCAACTGGTCGTTCTGCACTCCGGCCATCGCTGCGGGATATCCCCGCTGGTGGCGTCCCGACGAAGTGGGCATGCCGCACGCCAACCGGCCCAGGCACGGTCTGCCAAACACCGGCGAGTATCTCGACGGTCTG
Organism: Planctomycetota bacterium; assembly: GCA_003696385.1. GTDB lineage: Bacteria > Planctomycetota > Planctomycetia > Planctomycetales > Planctomycetaceae > J052. The sequence goes on from RFHO01000345.1 coordinate 2,394, forward strand.
GGCAACAAGGTTTATGTCTACGCCGTGGGCAACCCCGAGGTGGCGACGAAGAAGCACCGCTATGAGCGGGCACACCAGAAGGGCAGCGGCTTCGGGCTGGTAACCATCGACACCGAGGCCCGGACGTACACCATCGAATCGTTCCGCTTCCTGGTCGACGCGACCGACGGCAAGCCGGACAACCAGTTCCCGGGCTTTCCCGTCGTGATTCATCAGACCGAAAACCGCGGCGAGAACCGGTTGAGCTGACGGCGTGTCTTCGGTGGACGGCGGCGACCGATGCGTCACGGCCGGCCGCGCCTTCGTTTCAACGGGGGAAAGGGTGCCGATGTCCCATGACATTGCCTATATCGACGGCCAGTTCGTGCCGATCGATGAGGCGACCGTTCATGTGTTCGATCTGGGGTTGGTGCTGGGGGCGGCGGTGACGGAGATGATCCGCACCATCGACCACGAGCCGTTTCATCTGGACGAGCACATGGACCGCCTGTATCGGTCGCTGAAGGCGGTCGGTTTTCCCACCCGGCCGGAGCG